>CANGZX010000001.1 GCA_947458775.1 Sphingobacteriaceae bacterium
AGTTGTACATCTTTAATTTTTAGAAAGCTTCCATCTTCTACATATCTGTCAGATACACGGGTATTCTGATTGGCATCTGTAAAGCTGTAACGTGGATTTCTTGGATCGTTGGTAGAACCTTCACCAGTCCATCTGGCCAATACACCTCTGTATTTATTAGTCATGGCTAGATTACGCTCATAAGCTCTATAAATATCGTTACCTACTGATGCGTAAATGAAGGTGTTAAAATCAAAGGCCTTATAGGTTAGGTTTAAGCTCCAACCCAACGTGAAAGTTGGGAACGGATCACCAATTTTAGTTCTATCTAAATCAGATATTAATCCATCTCCGTTGATATCGGCAAAACGAATATCGCCTGGTACCGCATTGGCTTGAGTAGGTGCACCAGCAATTTCAGCAGCATTTTGGAAAATACCCACGGTTTTAAATCCGTAGAAATATCCTGGGCTTTGTCCTTTTTCAAAACGGGTTACGCTTTGGGTCGGAATACCATATTCACCACCGGTAATTAAACCATTGTTAGTTTCGGTTACTTCGTTTTTAGCAGTAGTAAAGGTAAGGTTAGAGCTTACTTTCCAGTTTTTACCTGTAGCATTGTTATAACCAAGGTTTAAATCGAAACCACTGGTTTTAGTGGTACCAATATTGGCAATTGGTGCCGCAGCTGTACCTAAGTATAGCGATAAGCTAGGTGTAAACAATAAGCCGCTAATTTGTTTCTCGAAATAATCTGCTGTTAAAGATAATTTACTTTTCGCAAAATTTAAATCGAAACCGGCATTTAATTGCTGTTGTTTTTCCCATCCTAAATCTTCGTTTTTAAACGAAGCAATGGTTGCACCAATAGAGGTTGGATCGTTGCCAAATGTATATCCAGCATTTTGGCCCGAACCATATGCATAGGTTAAGGTAGAAATCCGTTGAAATTGTGGGTTTACGTTTTCGTTACCTGTAATACCAAAACTTCCTCTTAGTTTTAAGTAATCTATAAAGTTTACTTTAAAGAAATCTTCATCTGAAACAACCCAGCCTAATGATCCTGCAAAGAAGTTACCAAATTTATTATTGGCACCAAATGCAAATGAACCATCTCTACGGGCAGAGAAAGAGGCTAGGTATTTATCTTTGTAATCGTAATCGATACGGGTAAAGTACGATAAGTTTCTACGCTCATATTGATAGGAACCTACATCTAAACCAGAGTTTGGTGCGGTACCAGTGGCTGAAGAAATATCGGCAAAATCCCAGGAGTTAAACGGAACATCTTGACGAGAACCGCTCACTGAATTTCCGGTTACTTTGGCCATGGCCATACCCAATACGGTTTCGAAATGATGATCGGTATTGATATTGAAATTATAGTTCGCAAAGTTTTCTAACGTGTAATTGTAGTACGAGGTTTTTACTTCATACACGTTATTGTGCGCACCAACTTTGGTACTACCATCGGCATTTAAAGTAGAGTTAATATGGCCGGTACCATAAAATGATAGCGGTGTAAAGGCCTTGCCTGTTACATCGGTATTGGTATAACCATAACGTGAGGTTACTTTTAAGTTTTTAAGTAGCTGGTACTGTAACTCAAATTTACCGTACGTTTTATTGGTATTGTATTGGTTGTGTGTATCGTCTAACTGCGTAAGTGGGTTGTAAATTTCTGATAAAATAGTATTACTTACACTATACTTCCCATAAGTATTAGCCACAGTGTTATAAACGGGTACTGTTGGGTCGAAGTTTAAAGCATTAGAAATTACACTATTGATTGAATTTTCTGGAACACCCGCACTACGAATGTTTACGAAGCTGGTATTTACAGTGGCTTTTAATCGCTTGCTTAAATCAACATTTAAGTTTGCTGTGGCGTTATAGCGATTAAAATATGACTTATCGGCACCGCCCACAATACCGCCCTGACCAGTATAAGCACCGGATACAAAATAGGCCATATTATCACTTCCACCTCTAGCGGTTAAGCTGTGAGATGCAAGGCCTGCGTTTTTGAAGATTTGATCTTGCCAATTGGTACCCACTCCTAAAGTGGATAGGTTAGGGAATAATATAGCACCGCCCGATGCTACGCTACCCTCATTCAACATGGCACCGTATTCAGAAGCATTTAGCACGCCAATAGTATTCAATACTTGTTGACTACCAAGGTTGCTACTATAATTTACTTCTGTTTTTTGATTTTTCTTTCCAGATTTAGTAGTAACTACAATTACACCATTCCCACCTTTCACCCCATAAATAGCGGTGGTGGCTGCATCTTTCAACACGTTTACCGACTCTATATCGGCGGCATTAATTGAATTCAAATCGTCGAGGCTTTGAATGGATCCATCAACTACTACTACCGGATCGGTACCGGTGTATGAAGGAATACCACGAATAAGAACCGTAGGTTTAGCACCCGGCGAACCGGTTGATACTACAGTTACCCCAGAGGCTCTACCCTGTAAAGCATCCTCAGCTCTAACTGGTTTTAGTCTTTCAATATCGGCACCTTTAACAGTAGATATTGCACCAGAAATCTTGGTAATTTTTTGGGTACCGTAACCTACTACTACCACCTCATTCATTAAGGTGTTTAGGTCTTCTAAACTTACTTGTATAGTTCCCGCTTGGTTAACTACATACTTGTAAGATTTAAAACCAGTGTAGGAAATACTTAAGGTACCTCCCTTGGTTACACCAATGGTGAAATTACCTTTGGCATCGGTTTGGGTTGCTTGAGCAGTTCCAACCGCACTTACGGTAGCACCTGCTAAAGGCTCGGCTGTTGACTTACTCTTTACTGTACCAGACACCTGAAGTGTTTGTGCAGCAGCTTGCTGAATAAAACAAGCCATAAGTAACACAACAAAGAACAATGTGAATTTTAATTTCATATTGAAATTGGTTTAGTTAATAAAAATTTGGTTAGTAAAATTTATAATTGGTAGGGTAAATGTCAGCTATCAAACCACAACAACCAAAAAAATAACTACATCAATACTACATCAATAACTATAAATCATTCAATTTTAATAGATTTACAGCTTACACCACTACATCAATACATTTTAAATGCTTGCTCAAAGCATTAAATTTGAAAAATATGAAAAGAATTATTGTATTCCTGCTCCTGCCTTTTAGTTTAATGGGTCAAAACACAATTGGCTTGCCAGAAATTGTAAATCATACTAAACAAAGCTATGGCGCTGGTTTGCAAAATTGGGATATTAAACAAGATGAAACCGGCTTAATATATATGGCTAATAACGAGGGCTTATTAACCTACGATGGGAGTTACTGGCATCTATATCCCCTACCAAACAAAACTATTGTACGAGCAATAGCGCTGAAAGAGGAGAAGATTTTTGTGGGCGGGCAAGACGAGCTTGGCTATTTCAGCCCAACAAAGAATGGAACTTTGGCTTACCACAGCTTGGTATCGGCTTTACCAAGCAAGGTGCGATCTTTTGGAGATGTATGGGATATTGTAAGTATAAATAAACAAGTTTTTTTTAGAACCAGTGGGGCAATTTTTAAGCTGAGTGGAGAACGTATGAGTGTGTATACCCCAAATTCCGAATGGTCGTTTTTAGGTGTGAGCGAAGGCAAGATATATGCCCACGATTTCAAAACCGGGCTTAAAATTTTTGAAGATAACGCATGGGTACCCCTGCCGAATCAACAAAAATTGCCACCATCGGTAATTCCTACAGCCATTTTGCCCCTAAAAAACGGAAAATCTTTATTAAGTACCCTGAAACATGGCCTGTATACGATTGATAAAAATGGTATAGCCAAACTACAAAAAAGCACGAATTCCCTTTTTGAAAATGAGCGCATTTACTCAGCTACTGCTATTGACGGAAAAAGTGTGGCACTGGCCACTACCAATGGCGGATTATATGTCATTAACCTCAATGGAGATATTATACAAGGCTTTTCTAAAAGAGAGGGTTTACAAACCAATAATATTTTAAGTGTATTTGCCGATAAGGAACATAATTTATGGCTAGGCTTAGATAATGGAATTGATTTTGTGGCATACAATAGCCCTATAAAGCAACTAAACCCATTGCTGCAAAATGCTTCGGGCTATACGGCTATGGTGTTTCAAAATAAATTTTGGTTGGGTACATCCAGTGGCTTGTATGCGGCTCCCTTACAAAACACTAGCGACCTTAGTTTTAGTAAGGGAGCATTTAGTTTGGTTGCAAATACCAAAGGGCAAACTTGGGGCTTATCAAAAATAAACGATCAATTGTTATTGGGGCACCACGAGGGTGCATTTATGATTAAAAATAATACGGCAATTTCTTTAGCAAATGGTAAGGGCTTTTGGAACTTTTTGGCGCAAAGTAGTACCATGCCCACTTCAGAAATTATTGCAGGAACGTATACTGGCTTAGTAAGCTTTAAAACACAAGGTAACATTCTTGTTAAAAAAGATGACTTATTGGCTAATTTCAAAGAATCTTCACGTTTCGTTAGTATTGATGATGGGGGAAATATTTGGGTATCGCATCCCTATCATGGTGTTTTTAAATTGGCTATAGAAGCAAATAAGCCCGTATCTATAACTAGGTATTCCGAAAAGGAAGGACTCAGTTCTAGTATGGATAACCAGGTTTTTAAAATAAATAACCAAATATTGGTGGGTACCCAAAAGGGCGTCTATCAATACGAATCAAAAAATAATCGGTTTAAACCAGCACCTTTTTATCAGCAGCTTTTGGGTAAACAGAGCATTCGTTACCTAAAAGAAGATGGATTGGGGAATATTTGGTTTATACACGAAAAAACGTTGGGTGTAATTGATGTTAGTGGCAAGCAGGCCAGGGTAATTTATCTCCCAGAACTTAGGGGTAAACTGCTAAGTGGTTTCGAATACATTTATCCCTACAACATGCAAAATATATTTATTGCGGGCGAGAAGGGTGTATTCAATGTGAATTATGAAAAATACAAAGCCACACTCCCTAAACTACGTGTAAACATACGTTCTGTTAAAATTAGCGGACAAAAAGATAGTGTGCTGTTTGGTGGATATCGTACTGCTAAAATCCAAGACGACAATCCAAAAATGGATCATACTTGGAAAAGTATGCGTTTCGAATTCTCTGCCGCAGTATTTGCAAGCTTGTCTACCTTAGAATATAGCTACCGATTAAAGGAATTAGATAAAACCTGGTCGGTATGGAGCCCACGTACCGAAAAGGAATTTACGACACTCCCAGCCGGTAGCTATACCTTTGAAGTAAAAGTTCGCAATAATTTAGGCAACGAATCGCCTATAGCCAGTTACAAATTTGAAATAGTGCCACCTTGGTATTTAACACTTTGGATGAAATTGATTTATGCAGGTCTGTTTTTAATTGGCGTGGTATTTTTACGTGGGTGGTATAAACGTAAATTAAGATTACAACAAGCCAAGCATACAGATGAGCAAAAGAAGCTTCAATATATCCACGAGCTTGAGCTCTCTAAAACAGAGAGTGAATTGGTAAACTTACGTAACGAGAAATTAGAAGCCGAAATAACCTTAATGAATACAGAACTGGCCTCTGCAGCCATGCATTTACTGAAAAAGGGTGAGGTGTTGGCTAAAAGTAAGGAAGAGCTGAGCAAGGTATTAAAAGTGGTTGACCAGCCAGAGGCCATTGGTGAGCTAAAGAAAATGTTGCGAAGCTTAAATGAAGATGAAAAGATGGACCAGGAATGGGAGAATTTTAGCAAAAATTTCGATAAGGTTCATAGCGACTTTTTAGTAGCTCTTAAAGAAAAACATCCTGCCATAACAGCCAATGAACTAAAATTA
The DNA here is from genome assembly GCA_947458775.1 of Sphingobacteriaceae bacterium. GTDB lineage: Bacteria > Bacteroidota > Bacteroidia > Sphingobacteriales > Sphingobacteriaceae > JAIPAN01. The sequence goes on from CANGZX010000001.1 coordinate 5,816, forward strand.
TCGGCCTACTTACGTATGAATTTATCGACCAAAGAAATAGCTCAATTAACCAATATTTCGGTAAGAGGAGTAGAAATTAGCCGGTACAGGCTACGTAAAAAATTAGAAATACCAAGTGAACAAAATTTATTTGACTATTTAATGGGCTTTAAACACTAGTAGGTGGTAGTCATATCTTCGGCTACACAAATTATATAGTCGGCCTTGTTTTTGTTTTCTGAAAGCAGTTTGCCCAAGTCTTTTTGGCTCACAGTAGTTACCGTGGCCACCTTAAGCGTGGCTTGTGCTTGTTTCAAATACCAACCAATTCCTTCGTAATTATCGGAATGGTAGCTGCCGTTGTAGTGGATAAATAAATGGTCTGGCTTACGTGATTTTAAGATAAAGTGAGCCATGGTAGCGTCTTTACTAGCTTGGGCTTTCACCATATTGATGGTTCCGTGGCCAGCCATCATGGTTAATATATTTTTATAGCCCGGTAAATCGGCATTAAAGCTAATAGGCAAAGGGGCAAACCACGATTTTTGTAACGTACTTAAAGAATCTAAAGCCTCAAAGCCACCTTTAGAAACCAAAGAAGCATACTTTCTGGGAATATTGGTGGCGGTAAAACTTAGCTTATTTTCTTTGGCAAAATCTACCAATGGGGCATAATCTGTGGTATAGTTTTTCCATAAACGAGCAGCAGAATCTAGGCCTTTTGCAGAAAGTTTACCAGCCAAATAATCATCTAACGCTGCTTGATTGTCTTGTTCAAACATTTCCGCTCCCAAATCTAGTTTCCGAGTTTTTGCACAATCTGTAGTAATACCCAATTCCATCCAATGGCTAATGGGATTGTTATGAAACTCTCCAATAAGCACCACATCTTGCTTGCTCAGTTGAGCAAGCATCTTTGTATACGAAACCTTTTTACCTTGGGCATTGTACAATACATAGGCTGGTTTTTGTTGGGCGCTAGCAAGTACTACACTAAAGCATGCCGCAATAAAGAAGAGTGTCTTTTTCATTAGGAATATGGTTTAAAACAAAAGCGCCTTTAGAGGCGCTTTTGTGAATGGTTTGTTATTTTTTCTGTGCTTCTTGCATCGGGTTGGTACCAGATGAGGCTCCACGAATACTTTGTTGTTGTTTGTATAAATCGAAACGTGATGGTGTAAACCTACGTGGCCAAGAATTATTCACCTCATCAATATCGGCCGTTTCACGGTTTGGATCTAAACGAATAGACGCCACCTCTTTATCTTTTGCAAAAACTTTAGTTACTTTTTGTTCGTCTTTACGCCAAATGTAGGCCGGTATTTTATCAACTTCTTTGCTGCCATCTGTAAACGTCCACTCCACAATAAGCGGCATTACCAAGCCTCCTTTGTTTTCGAAATCAATTTCATAAAAATTACGTTTCTTGTCGTACACAGCTTTTTCGGCAGTAGTTAAAGTATTGTAAAATTTATCGTAGGCAACTTTTGATGATGGAGTAATGGCATAGCGATCCCATTTATTATAAAAATCCAAAAGTGTGGTATCTGCCTCAACAGCAAAAGTAAGCCCGGCATCTTTGTTGCGTTTACGACTAATTACATAGGCTTCATGATCTGCTTTTTGCTTGTCATAAGCAAGTTCCACTTCCGGGTTTTTAGTATTCATTCGGAAATAACGCACATCGTTAATGGCAATATCAACCGGGGTGGTTTCATAAAACCAGCCTCTCCAAAACCAATCTAAATCAACTGCTGAAGCATCTTCCATGGTACGGAAAAAGTCAGCTGGTGTTGGATGACGGAAGGCCCAGCGTTGGGCATATTCTTTAAATGCATAATCAAATAATTCACGGCCCATTACGGTTTCACGTAAAATGTTTAACGCTGTGGCTGGTTTAGCATAGGCATTAGGGCCAAAGCGGATGATGTTTTCAGAATTGGTCATAATGGGCTCTAATTCGTTTTTAGGGAGCTTCATATAATCTACAATTTTATGAGCCGGGCCACGAGTAGATGGATAATTGTTATCAAACTCTTGTTCGGTTAAGTACTGAACAAAGGTATTTAATCCCTCATCCATCCACGACCATTGGCGCTCATCCGAATTCACAATCATAGGAAAAAAGTTATGCCCCACCTCATGAATAATTACCCCAATCATTCCATATTTTATAGATTCTGAATAAGTTCCATCTTTTTCGGCACGACCGTAGTTGAAACAAATCATGGGATATTCCATACCACTAGCTGCTTCTACCGAAATAGCCACCGGATAAGTATACGGAATGGTGTATTTTGAATACGTTTTAATGGTATGTGCTACCACCTTGGTAGAGTATTTGCTATATAAAGGGTAAGCCTCCGGACCATAGTACGACATGGCCATTACTTTTCTACCCCCTTCTACTTGAGCAGGCATAGCATCCCACACCAATCTACGAGAAGATACAAAAGCAAAATCACGCACATTCTCGGCTACATACGTCCAGGTTTTTTTGGCTTTAGCTTTGCCTTTCATAGCTTGTTTAGCTTCCGCAAGTGTAATTACTTCTAGAGGTGCATTCGCATTTTGCGCTTGTTGCCAACGGCGGTATTGTGCTGCTGTAAGCACTTGGCTATAGTTTTGGCATTCGCCAGTAGCACCTACCACATGATCGGCCGGAACGGTAATATTTACCTTATAATCGCCAAAGGTTAAAGCAAACTCTCCCGAGCCCACAAATTGCTTGTTTTGCCATCCCTGAAAATCAGAATAAACTGCCATACGAGGATACCATTGTGCATTGGTGTATAGGTAATTCCCGTCTTCAGCAAAATATTCGTAGCCTCCACGGCCTCCACGTACCATACGATCGGTAATGTTATACGACCACTCTACTTTATAGCGAAAACGTTCGCCAGGTTGTAGGGTTTTAGGCAATTCTATACGCATCATGGTTTGGTTAATGGTATAGCGTAATGGCGTGCCGTTTTCGGTAGTAATTTTTGCAATTTTCACCCCAGCATCTTCGGTAAAACCAGCAATAGCTTGCAATTCGCTTGCGCTCATTTGCTCACGCATTTTACTACCATTAAACAGTTGTTTATCGCTTTTAGCTTGATGCTCGTTTTCATCTAACTGCATCCACAAATAGCTAAGTGGATCTGGCGATTGGTTGAAATACGTTACGGTTTCTGCACCAATGATGCGTTGTTTTACATCATCAATTTCTACGTTAATTTCGTAATCGGCTTTTTGCTGCCAATACTTGGGGCCAGGTGCACCCGAAGCCGAACGGTACATATTTGGCGTTTGAAGCATGGTGCCCAATTGCTCAAACTTATTCCCGTGGTTAGAGCCGGGGTTGTTTAAATTTTGTGCCAGTGCTACGCTTGCAGTAAGCATAAATAGGCAAAACAGGTTCAGCGGTTTTTTCATGTTTATGATAAGATTGTGGGTAATCGTTCCAAAGTTAATAATAGTGCTATACCAAATATAGCAGAAGATAAGAATAGTACCCAATCTCTACGTAAAATTTGTAGCGATTTGAGTGCCACTTGGGCTAGCAGTAAGAATATGCCAACCACAACAAGTTGGCCAGCCTCTAAACCTATATTAAAAGCAAAGAGTTGGCCAATAATAGAATCGTGTGTGCCTAATAAGCTTTTTAAATAGGCAGAAAAGCCCAGGCCATGTATCAATCCAAAAATGAGAGTAATTAAATACGTAGCTGGGCGGGTTTGGTTGGTGGGCTTATATAAATTAAGCAAGCAGGTGCTTAAAATGGTAATGGGAATTAAAAATTCAATCCATTGCGGAGAAATAAAAACGTAGTTCAACACACTTAAGGCCAAGGTAAGGCTATGCCCAATGGTAAAGGCCGTAACCATGCCCAATACCTTGCGCCAATCTGCCAATAAATAGGTAGCACACATGGCGGCCACGAACAGTATATGATCGTAACCACGCCAGTCTAAAATATGTTGCCAACCCAGTTCGAAGTATAAAGCAAAATCTTGCATTAAATTCTTTTTAGTAATTTGGCTATTAAAGTAGGGTTTTTGCCCTTTTATACCAAACTCGTACTCATGATGTTACATATTTTTAGCCTGTTGCTTGCAATAGTACACCCCTATTATGTAAGTGTAACCGAAATTAAACACAATGCCAAGGCACAAAGCATAGAAATAAGCTGCCGCATGTTTAGCGATGATGCAGAGACTGCACTAAAAAAAATAAGTGCTGACCGGGTGGATATTTTGAATCCTAAAAGTAAGGCGCAAATAGATCTATTGATTAGTAAGTACGTCCCTCAGCATGTAAAAATATCGGTAAATGGCAAGCCCCTTGTATTGCAGTATATAGGTTACGAATTAGAAAGTGAAGCCATTTGGTGTTATTTTGAAGCTAAAAACGTGCGCTCTGTAAAACGCATTTCGGTAACCAACAATTTGCTGTACGCCGAGCATGCCGAACAAATTAACATGATGCACGTAACCGTAAACGGCGAACGTAAAAGTACGAAGCTAGATAATCCGCAAAGTTCGGCAGCGTTTAGTTTCTAAAACTAGACACCAAAAAACCAGCTGGCAACAAATACGGCTGTAAATACGCAAATCAGATCTACCAATAACATAGCCCCTAAGGTATAGCGGGTATTTTTCACATTTATAGAACCGAAATAAACAGCTACCACATAAAACGTGGTTTCGGCACTACACTGAAAAATACAAGAAAGACGCCCGGTAAAAGAATCGGGGCCGTAGGTATTCATAGAATCGAGCAAAAAGCCTCTCGAGCCACCCGAACTAAACGGACGCAAGAGTGCAACTGGTAGCGAATTGGTAATATCTTGGCTCACACCTACTTTGGAAAAAAGGCTGCTCAGGCCTGAGCTTATTAATTCGAACAAGCCACTATTTCTAAATAATGAAATAGCTACTAACATGCCCAATACATAAGGGAAGATTCTAACTCCGGTGTTTAAGCCATCTTTAGCTCCTGTTACAAAAGAATCGAAAATGGTGGTGCTGCTTTGGGTAAATTTTTTCTCGTTGATAACCGAGTACACCATAATAAATAAAATGATGCCGAACAAAATGATACTCGACAGGTTAGTGGTAAACAGGGTTTTGCTAATAAAATCGAGCTGATTGATATAAAAAAGTAAGCCGACTATGGCAGAAATAGCCACCATAATAGTCAGTATAAGCACTTTACTAAAAAAATTGATACGTTGTTTAAAACCCACAAGCAATAAGGCAGCTAGGGTGCCTACAAAAGAGGTAATAATACAGGGTATCATTACGTCGGCTGGGTTTTCTGCATTTGCCGCAGCCCTATACCCAATAATAGAGGTAGGCAATAAGGTTAAGCCTGCCGCATGCAAACACATAAACATAATTTGTGCATCGCTAGCTTTATCTTTATCGGGATTTATTTTTTGCAAACTTTCCATGGCCTTTAAACCAAAAGGTGTGGCGGCCGAATCTAGACCCAAAAAATTAGCGGCAAAATTCAAGGTCATGTACGAAATAGACTCGTGGTTTTTAGGTACGCTCGGGAAAATTTTTACAAAAAATGGGCTCGAGAATTGGGCTAATTTTTCGGCGGCACTGCTATCAATTAGCAATTGCATAAGCCCACAGAAGAAGGCTAGATACGCTATTAATGGAATAATAATATCGGTAAGGCTATTTTTACAGGTAGCAAGCAAGCCATCCGTTTTTAGCGTACCGGTATATATTTTAACTACATTATTTTTTAGTTCGTAGGTTTTTTCTTCGCCGCTAGGGCTTACTTGGGTAAGCTTGTTTTCGGGGGCTTTTAGTAGCGTATCCTTTAAGCTGCTGGGCAGTTGGTTAAGGTATACTTGCGATACCAGAATGGGATCATCTTTTTTTCCGTTTAAAAAATCATCTAGTGCATACTTTTTATTCGATAAAAAGCTAAAAAAGATGAAGAGTATAGACGACAAAAATAGGACGAGCCAAAATCTACTTAATACCACAGTGCCTGTATTTAGGGTGAATGCTTATTTAAAATTTACGGAAAGTTATAAAAAAGTAGGGGCTGTGCGAATTAAAATAAAAATTGCTTTGGTAGTGGCCCCGAGCAGAATCGAACTGCTATCTAAAGTTTAGGAAACTTCTATTCTATCCGTTGAACTACGGGGCCATAAAAAAGCAGGATACTCAACCTGAATATCCTGCTTTAATTGCGTTTAACTATTCGGCTTACTGTTTCTTAATCTCTACCCTTCGGTTTAGCATCCGTTCATCCTCACTTGTATTGGCGTTTAAAGGTTGAGTGGCGCCAAAGCCTTGTGTGGCTAAATTAGCAGCTTTTACACCAGAATTAACCAAATAAGCTTTAACCGCATTGGCTCTATCTACAGAAAGAGTCATATTACGGGCCTCAGTTCCTTCCGAAGAAGCATGGCCGTTTATTTGGAACATTTTATCTGGGTATTGTTTCATTAAGGCCGACATTTCATCTAACAAAGCGTAAGATGAGGTTTTAATAACCGATGAGTTGAACTCAAATAAGGTATTTTCAAAATTAAAACTTGGTTCTGGTTTAGGCGGACAGCCATTATTAGAAGCCAAACCAGCTACTGTAGGACATTGATCTACCGAATCTGGCATACCATCCATATCCGTATCAACCGGGGCAGGTGGCGGTGGCGGTGGCGTTACCGGGGCAACAACCTCAACAGGTGGCGGAGGTGGCGGTGCGACTTTTTTAGCTTTACACGATGTGAATAACACACCGGCCAATAAGATAGCCAACAAACTCAATGGCATTAATTTGGATACATTTCTCATAATTTGATTTTTAATGGAACACTTAAATTTACAATAAAAACGAAGCAAATCAAATACTATTGTATAACTACCTGATGGTGCTTCCAGTAGGCATAGCGATGCTAGGTGTTACAAAACACAAAACACCTTCGGCATTCTCGGCCATTAAAATCATTCCTTCCGATACTATGCCCTTTAATTCTCTTGGCGCTAAATTTACCAAAATGCTTACCTGTTGGCCAATAATGGCTTCGGGTGCATAATGTTCGGCTATGCCCGAAACCACGGTTCGGGTATCAATTCCAGTATCAATGGTTAATTTAAGTAGCTTTTGGGTTTTCTCTACTTTTTCGGCGGCCACAATGGTGCCTACTCTAATATCCATTTCCGAAAACTGATCGTAACTAACGACAGCTTTAGCCGGGGCTATATCGGCTGATTGCTTGGGTGTTTCCATACTGGCTTTTTTAGCGTTTAATTTTTCTATCTGGCGTTCAATAACCTCGTCTTCTACTTTTTGAAAAAGTAATTCAGGTTGATTAAGCTGATGTCCGGCTTCAAATGCAATAGCTTCATTAAACTGATAATTCTCTTTTAACTGAAGCATGCGGAATAATTTCTGAGCAGTTTCGGGCATAAAAGGCTGCATCAGTGTGGCCAAATGCCCAATCAAAATCACGCATTCATGCAGGGCCTCTCGGGCGGCTTCGGGTTGCTCCCCAAACGTTTTCCAGGGCTCTTTATCGGTTAAATATTTATTCCCTAAACGTGCCACATCTAGTACTAGCTGTTGCGCTTGGCGGAATTTATAGGCTTCAAAAGAAGCCCCAATTTCATCGTATAAAACACCCAATTGAGTATTTAGGTGCTTATCTGTTAAGGTAGTTAGTGGTGTATTCATTTTACCATCAAAATACTTGTGCATCAACACAAATACCCGATTTACAAAATTGCCTAAAATGGCCACCAACTCGTTGTTAATACGAGCCTGATAATCTTTCCAAGTAAATTCACTATCGGCTGTTTCGGGCGCAATGGCGGTAAGGTAATAACGCAATTCATCTACCCGGGTAGGAAAATCGTGCAAATACTCGTGCATTTCAATGCTCCAACCTCTCGAGGTGCTCATTTTATCGCCCTCCAAATTCATAAACTCGTTAGCAGGTACGCTCTCTGGCAAAATAAATTCGCCATGCGCATGCAACATAATCGGAAAAATGATGCAATGGAATACAATATTGTCTTTACCAATAAAGTGGACCAATTTGGTGTCTTGGGCTTTCCAGTACGGCTCCCAATCTTTACCCGTATCTAGGGCCCACTGTTTGGTGGCCGATATGTAGCCAATAGGCGCATCAAACCACACGTATAATTTTTTGCCTTCGGCACCTGCTGCCGGCACATCAATTCCCCAATCTAAATCGCGGGTAATGGCCCGGGCGGCTAGGCCACCGTCAATCCAACTTTTGCATTGGCCGTAAACACTGGCACGCCAATCGTGTTTATGGCCTTTTAAAATCCATTCTTTTAGCCAATTTTCGTACCTATCCATGGGTAAATACCAATGCTTGGTAGCTTTTAGCACGGGCTTATTTCCTGTTAAGGTTGATGTTGGGTTGATTAATTCTTCGGGGCTTAGTGCAGAACCACATTTTTCGCACTGATCACCATAAGCACCATCGAAACCACATTTTGGGCAGGTACCTATAATGTATCTATCGGCTAAAAAGGTTTGTGCTTTATCGTCAAAATATTGCTCAGAAGTTTGAATAGTAAATACCTCTTTTTTATCCAATACCCTAAAAAAATCTTGCGCTGTTTCGTGGTGTATGGGTGCGCTAGTGCGGTGATAAATATCAAAAGAGATGCCTAATTTCTCGAAGCTCTCTTTGTTTAAAACATGGTATTTATCAATAATGGCTTGCGGTGTACTGCCCTCTTTAATGGCTTGGTTGGGAATGGCGGTACCGTGTTCATCAGAACCACACACAAATACCACATCTTTACCCGAAAGGCGTAAATAACGGGCGTACAAGTCGGCAGGAATATAGGCCCCAGCCAAATGCCCAATATGTTTGGGTCCATTTGCGTAAGGTAAAGCCGCCGTTACGGTATAGCGTTTAAATTTATCTGCGTTCGCCACTATTTATTTGAGCTATTTTGTAATTTGCACA
>CANGZX010000002.1 GCA_947458775.1 Sphingobacteriaceae bacterium
AGGTCCTTTTTTTATTTAAGAGAATTGAATAAGCACCTGGTTTTTCTCTACTTTATCTGAAGCTTTAATTTTGATAGATTTAATGGTCACATCTGCCGGAGATTTAATGATGTTCTCCATCTTCATGGCTTCTAATACGAGTAAATTATCGCCTTTTTTAACCTCATCGCCTTCTTTTACCAAAACGGATAGTACCAAACCTGGCATGGGCGCTTTTAATTCGGCTACTTTTGCCGACTGCAGGTTATCTAAGCCCAATTGATGCAGTAAATCATCGAAACGATCTTTAATGGCTATGCTATAGGTATGGCCATTTACTTTAATAGAAGCCGTTTTTTCTTCTTTAGAGAATGAAACAATTTCTACCCGATAAGAAGTATTTTGATGCAGAATATGCAATAGGTTGTCCTTAATCACCAAAGTATCTAGGCTTACCGGAGCACCATTAACTGTCCAGGCACCTTGTGTTTCGTTTACTTCAAAATTGAATTTTTCGTTTACTTTTAGTTGGTACATAGCCTGGGTTTTATACGAAGTTAACGATTCAATAAGTTAATCTCAAAACAGGCCGCTAAGGCTGCCGTCTCCGTACGCAAACGGGCTTCGCCTAAGCTAATACCGGTATAACCGGCTGCTTGGGCCAAGGCTAGTTCTTGGGGCGTAAAGTCGCCCTCGGGACCAATAAGTATAATATAATGGCCCAGTGGCTTAACAAGCTGAGCTAAAAGCGGCTTTTCACCTTCCATGCAGTGAGCTATAAAACCATTACCAGCTAAACCTTGCTGCATAAATTGTTTAAAGGAAATAGCTTCATGTACTAACGGATGGTAGGCTTTGATAGATTGCTTTACCGCCGAGGTAATAATTTTGTTTAAACGTTCGGTTTTCACCTCCTTGCGCTCTGAGCGGTCGCAAATAATGGGAGTAATGGTATCAATGCCTAGTTCGGTAGCTTTTTCTAAAAACCATTCTAGGCGTTCTATGTTTTTGGTAGGCGCTACGGCTATATGTAAATAATGGTTGCGCTTGCCAAATTCTTGCTGGCTATGGGTAATCTGAAAAATGGTTTTTTTGGGATTGGCATCGGTAATTTGGGCGGTATATTTCCCACCAGTGCCATCAACCAAAATTACTTCATCGTGTAGCTGCAAGCGCAATACCCGAATGGCGTGTTTACTCTCCTCTTCAGAAAGCATATAGGTAGGTAGTGTTATATCGGGTGTATAAAATAAATGCATAGGCTTTAATGCAAATCCACCGCATCATCGGGATTAATAACCAATTGCAAACGAATAGATTCGATGTTTTGCTCCGTCTTTTTTAATACGGTAAGCGTATAGCCATTAAATTCCATTTGTTCGCCCACTTCAGGTATTTTACCAAACACATCGCCAACTAAACCTGCCATGGTATCATAATCGCCATCTTCAGGCAAATCATGAGGCAAGTATTCATTTACATCGTATACACTAGCAGCTGCGTTCACAATAAATTCGCCATCAGATATTTTTTCTACAATTGGTTTTTCTTCATCGTATTCATCTTGAATTTCACCCACCAATTCTTCTACAATATCTTCTAGCGTAACCATACCGGCGGTGCCGCCAAATTCGTCTAATACAATGGCAATTTGAATGCGTTTTTGCTGAAACTCACTCATTAAATCGTTAATTTTCTTAGTCTCCGGAATAAAGTAAGGTTTGCGAATAATATCGGCAATAAGCACTTCCTTTTGTTCCACTAAAATGGGCAACACATCTTTTGCGTGAATAATACCAACTATTTTATCGATGGTATCTTCAAATACCGGAATGCGAGAATAGCCTTCTTTGATGATATAGTCTAAAACTTCGGCAGTAGGTGTTTCTAATTCAATGCCCGAAATTTTCGTTCGAGGTACCATGATATTTTTAACCACACGTTCATTAAAATCGAATACATTTTTAATCAGTTCGTGCTCATTGGTTTCTAAAGCTCCACTCTCTTTTCCCTGATCGAGAAGATATTGCAACTCTTCGGAACTATGGTGCGCCTCGTGACCTGCGCTAGTGTGTATACCGAACAATTTTAGAATGAGGTTAGCAAAGCCGTTTAACAACCAAATAAATGGTCTAAAAACTAAATAAAATGCATGCAAAGGCAAGGCTATACCAAGTGTGGTATTCACTGGGCGTTGTATGGCAAAAGATTTTGGAGCCAATTCGCCAAATACAATGTGCATGATGGTAATTAACGTAAAGGCAATAATTGGGGCAGCGGTTCCCGAAAAAGAAACTATGGTTTCGGGGCTAGCGCCAAAAGTTAGCAATAAATTATGAAGTACTTCTTCCATTACCCGTTCTCCAACCCAACCTAAACCCAAAGAGGCTAGGGTAATACCCAATTGCGTAGCGGCTAAGTAGCCATCTAAATGCTGGGTGATGTGTTTTGCTATCCGGGCAATGCGGTTGCCTGTTTTTACTTTAATCTCTATTTGAGAGGCACGCACTTTTACAATGGCAAATTCTGCTGCCACAAAAAACCCGTTTAAAAAGACTAAGAAAAAAGTTAAAAAAATCTGGAATCCCATATAATTACTTAGTTAAAAAGGTTTTTTGATACAAAGCTAGACTCTCTTCGATTACTTTGTGTGCATAGCGTTTGCCTAATAAATGCTCAATACTCACTTTTTTGTCTTCTAGTGCCTTATAATCTTTAAAAAAACGAACAATTTCTGTCATGGCATGCGGTGGCAATTCGCTTAAATCATCAATGTAATTTACAGACATATCGTGGTTGGCAACGGCAATAATTTTATCATCTTGTTCGCCCTGATCCACCATGTGCATTACACCAATTACCTTGGCTTCAATAATGGTTAATGGGTATACATCTACTGAACAAAGTACCAAAATATCTAATGGATCTTTATCGTCGCAATAGGTTTGTGGAATGAAGCCGTAATTGGCCGGATACATAACCGATGAAAACAAAACACGATCTAATTTGATTAAACCCGAAGCCTTATCAATTTCGTATTTGGCTTTAGACCCTTTAGGAATTTCAATAATGGCGTTTACCAAATCGGGGATATGGTCGCCGGGAGATACTTGGTGCCAGGGATGGTCGTCTGTACTCATAATTATTTTGTTTCCTCGGTATCGCTTCCGGCCGCATCACCGGAAAAGGTATTTTTTAAATAGGTCCACACTAGCGGAAGCGCTGTAATCACTATAAATCCTACAATGATGTAAAATAAATAGTCATTAATTTGCTGCTGAAATTTACGACCCAAGAAATAACCTAACAAAGTTAAGGATGAAATCCATAGAACTGCTCCCGAAACATTATAAAATGCAAATTTCTTAGAATCTAGGCCTACCACGCCAGCAAAAATGGGAGCAAAAGTGCGTACAATAGGAATAAATCTTCCCATAATTAGCGCAAATGCTCCTTGTTTTTGATAATAAGCTTCGGCAGCTCTTAAATAACGTTGTTTGAAGAAAAAAGTATCTTTTCGTTGGTAAAGTAGTGGGCCAGTTTTTCGACCAAACCAATAACCTACAAAATTTCCTAAAATGGCAGCAGCAATTAAACCCAAAATAAGAACTATAATACTTACATCTAAGCGATCGGTGGCTACAAACATGCCGGCTAAAAACAATAAATAATCACCTGGTAAGAAAAAACCAAAAAATAGGCCAGTTTCTGCAAAGATTACAAAAAGCAATACATAAAACCCTCCTTCTCGGAGTAATTCTACGGGATTAATTAGTTGCTGAATAAACTCCCAAAATTGGTGCATAGCTTCTCTATCTGTAAATCTACATTAAAATTGTAGACTAAAACAGATTAGAAATAAAATTAGGATAAATTCCAATCAAAACACTAATGATTGTGGTACAAGCCAATACCCAATTAAAAACGGTAGGCACCGCAATGGTTTTACGCTCGGCAGGTTGAAAATACATGGCTACTACCACCTTTAAATAATAGAAAACACCCATTACAGCCAATAGTGCGGCGGCTATAGTTAAGAAAATATGGTACTCGGCTAGTACCTGAGAAAAAGCCATAAACTTACCAATAAACCCAGCTGTAAGCGGAATACCCGCCAGTGATAACATAGAAATGGTTAAACAAAAGGCTAAAAATGGATTGCTTTTCCCCAAACCCTTAAAGGCCTCAAACTGGTCGGAACCGGTTTGTTCTTTCACTAAAATAAACACCGAAAACGCAGCAATGGTAGAAACCGTATAAGCGGTAGCATACACAAAAACAGTATTTGATGAACTTGCGCCAAGGGCTACCACCGCAAATAATAAATAGCCAACATGCGAAATACCCGAATAGGCCAACATGCGTTTAAAGCTATGCTGGTAGATGGCGGTAATATTTCCTACCGCTAGCGTAGCCACGGTAATTACCAAAATAACTGGCAGCCAGAAATCGTGAAGTGGTGCAAAACAAAATTGGAAGATGCGTAAGAAAGCAGCAAAACCAGCAGTTTTTACCACGGTACTCATAAAGGCGGTAATCAAACTTGGCGATCCTTCGTATACATCTGGAGCCCAAAAATGGAAAGGTGCTGCTCCAATTTTGAAACTTAAACCCACTAAAAGCAACAATAAACCAATATAAAACATCGGCGATAAACCAGTAAGAGCACCAGCCAAAACGTAGTTTTTAATTACCTCTAAATCAAAAGAACCCGTAGCGCCATATAATAAGGTAATGCCAAACAGTAAAAAGCCCGTTGAAAACGCACCCATTAAAAAGTATTTTAAAGAGGCTTCGTTAGATGCTGCACTTTTCTTTTTTATACCTGCTAAAATGTATAAACTCACCGACATGATTTCGATACCAATGAATAACATCGATAAATTGTGGTAAGAAAGCATCACCAGCATGCCTGCCAAGGCAAATAAAATAATAGCGTAGTATTCTGATAAATGTTCGCTAATACGTTCGAAATAAGCTTTAGAAATAAGCAAAATTAAACCCGTAGCTACAATACAAATGGCCGAAAAAGCCACCGCAAAATTATCGAACAACATCATGCCGCTAAAAATTGGCTGTGCGTTTGTATTCCATTCGGCTAGGTTAAGACCCAATGCAGCAACCAGCCCTACTAGTGTAACCGGCAGTACCGCTTTTTTGGCGTTAAATACCCCCAGATACAATACCAAAAGGGCTAAAATGGAAAGGGTGATGATGGCGTTCATATTAGTGTATGGCTATAATTTTTGCGTTAACTACTTGTAATAAAGAGTTAACGGCCGGTTCGGTAAGGTTTAAAATAGGTTGTGGAAACACCCCAATTAAAATAATTAGGCCGCAAATGGTATAGAGTACCATTTTTTCGGTAAAATCTAAATCAGCAAAAGCAGCGGTAACTTTATTGCTTTCGCCAAGCATGATGTGTTGGTAAGCACGCAACATATATACTGCACCAAAAATGATGGTTAGGCCGGCAATAACCGCCGCCCAAAGGTTGTATTGATATAAGCCCATCAATAGTAAAAATTCGCCAATGAAGCCGTTAGTTAATGGCAGAGCTACCGAGCCCAATAACACAATTAAAAAGGTAATGGCTAATTGTGGTGCCGATTTAGCAATACCACCCATAGCACTCATTTCACGGGTACCCAAGCGGCGAATGATGATATCTAATACAAAGAACATTCCCACCACATTGATACCGTGGTTCAACATCTGTATCATGGCACCTTGCAAACCCTGTACATTCCATACAAAAATACCGGCGGCAATTAAACCCACGTGGCTAATAGACGAATAGGCTACCAAGCGTTTTACGTCTTTTTGCGTAAAGGCAATAATAGCGGCATACACCACACCAATAATAGATAAAGCCAAAGCAATAGGTCCCCACTGATTAAAGCCAAGCGGAGCGATGGGAATTAACCAACGAATAACACCGTAAATACCCATTTTTAACATGATACCCGAAAGCAACATGGTTCCGGCGGTAGGCGCCTCGGTATAGGTATCGGGCTGCCAGGTATGAAATGGGAAAATAGGCATCTTAATAGCAAAGGCAATAAAGAAGGCTAAAAATACCCAACCTTGCGTTTGTGCATCGAGGTTTAGGGCATAAAAATCTTGAATGGCAAAGGTTTTTCCTGGGGTTTGTAGGTGTAAAAAGATGATGGCTATGAGCATCAACAAACTACCAAAAATGGTGTACACAAAAAATTTGAGGTTTACTTGTATACGATTTGCGCCACCCCAAAGCGCACAAATAAAATAAATAGGAATAAGGGCTGCTTCCCAACCTACATAAAATAAAAAGGCATCTAAAGCGGTAAACACTACCAATAAACCCGCCTGCATAAAAAATAGCAAGGCGTAAAAAGCATTTGGATTATCGTATTCGTGTTTGGTGCTGGCCAATACAATAAGCGGAACCAAAATATTGGTTAATAAAACCAATAACATGCTAATGCCATCGATGCCTAGCGTAAAACGGATGCCTTGAGAGGCTATCCAAGGGAAATCTACCAAGAATTGGGTGCCACCGTTCGGGTTAAACACGCTTAATACAAGCGTAGTAAAGAACAATGGTAATAAAGATGCACCAAATGCCCATTTTTTAACGCTCGTTCCTTTTATTAAAGCGACTAAGCTGAGTGCTAGCGGAAAAAGTATAATAAGTAATAAGTGGTTCATCGCTTATGCTAAATAGTAAAATCCGTAAATCAATAGGGCCACAATGCCGGCCACCATCATAAAAATATAAAAGCCTACGTTTCCTGTTTGAATAAGGCGTAAGGTTTTGCTGGCCTCCTTAGCCGTAGTACCGGCTCCGTTTACCAAACCATCAATACCCAATTTATCAACTACCTTATAAAAGAAGGTAGAAATAGCATCTAATGGGCGGGTAATGAGCGCTTCGTACACTTCATCGATATAAAATTTATGATACGAAAGCTTGGATAAAAACGAGCGATTTTCTGCATCGCTAATAGGTAATACTTTTCGGCTTACGTAAGTTACATAGGCAATACCAATAGCCAGCAATGCTGCACCCACCGAAATGCCCATTAACAGGTATTCGGTAGCATGATCTAAAGGTACTGCTTCTCCGGATACCGCTTTGGTATACACCAACACCGGACTTAAGAATTGAGCTAACCAGTGGTGGCCTCCCAATACTTCGGGGACGCCAATTAATCCGCCAAACACCGAAAGTATAGCCAATACCACCAAAGGAATGGTCATTGATTTTGGTGATTCGTGCAGGTGTTTTTCTTGTTCTTTTGTACCACGGAACGAACCCCAAAAGGTTAGGAACAACATGCGGAACATGTAAAAAGCGGTAAGCATAGCACCCAATACTCCAATTACCCATAGGGTTGGATTGTGCTCGTACACATGAGCTAAAATTTCATCTTTTGAGAAGAAACCCGAAAACGGAGGCAAGCCCGAAATGGCAATGGTTCCCATCAACATGGTGAAAAAAGTAATAGGCAGTTTGGATTTTAAGCCGCCCATGTTGCGCATATCTTGTTCGTGGTGCATGGCATGAATTACCGAACCTGCTCCTAAGAATAACAAGGCTTTAAAAAAGGCGTGGGTAATTACATGGAAAAAAGCTCCGGTATAGGCACCTACGCCTAAACCTAAAAACATATAGCCCAATTGCGAAACGGTAGAGTAAGCCAATACCTTTTTAATATCGTTTTGGGTGATGGCAATTAAAGCAGCTACAATGGCTGTACTCAAACCAACAATGGCCACAATATTCATAGTGAGTGGCGCCAAGGTAAATAAGATATTAGAGCGGGCAATCATGTAGATACCGGCTGTAACCATGGTAGCAGCGTGAATTAAAGCCGATACAGGTGTTGGACCAGCCATGGCATCGGGTAACCAGGTAAATAATGGCAATTGTGCCGATTTACCGGTGGCTCCCACAAATAACAAGAGCGTAATTACTACTAAAATGGTGCTTCCTGACGGCAATAAAGCGGCTTGGGGGAACACATTGGCAAATTCTACACTGCCAAAAGTGCTGTATATAAAGAAAACTGCTAATAGAAAACCTAAATCGCCAATGCGGTTCATTACAAATGCTTTCTTGGCGGCACTTGCGTAGTTTACATTGGTAAACCAAAATCCAATTAATAAGTACGAACACAAGCCTACGCCTTCCCAACCAATAAATAAGACCACGTAATTGCTTCCCAAAACAAGCAAAAGCATGAAAAAGATGAAGAGGTTTAAGTAAGCGAAAAATTTAGCAAAACCACCATCGTTGTGCATGTAGCCGGCAGAATATACATGGATTAAAAAGCCTATTCCCGTAACTATAAGCAACATAATGCTACTCAAAGGATCTACTAAAAAAGAGAATGGAATGCGTAAAGCGCCTACCTGAATCCAATCGAATAATGGAACGGTGAACGATTTTACATCCGATGCATTCAGTTCTAAAAAGATGCCTAGGCTTAGCGCAAAAGAGGCCAAGATGGCTACACTACCTATCCAAGATACGAGTGTTTTGGACCAAAAATTTCGGCCCAAGCCATTAATAAGAAAACCTATTAAGGGGAAAAGAGGAATTAACCAAACTAAATTTATCATGTACGCTGTGTTTACCACTTTAATTTATTCAATACATTAATATCGGCAGAGTTGGTATTGCGATAAACCATCACAATAATAGCCAAGCCAACGGCTACTTCGGCCGCAGCCAGAGCCATAATAAAAAATACAAATACCTGTCCGGAAGCATCGCCACGATAGGCCGAAAAAGCAGTAAGTAATAAGTTAACAGCGTTTAACATCAACTCAACCGACATAAAAATGACGATGGCATTGCGACGAATTAATACGCCCATTACGCCAATAGCAAAAATAATACTGCTCAATAAGATGTAATGGTTTAGGGGAATGCCTTGTATGGCTTGTGTGATATTTTCCATAGAACTTAGGCTTCTTTTTTAGCTAATAATACCGCTCCTACCATGGCCGATAATAGCAGCAAGGATGAAATTTCGAAGGGCAATAAAAATTGATTAAACAATACTTTACCTAGATTTTTTACCAAACCCAAATTGGCATTTTGTAATACCACCGGTTCTGAAACCGATAAAGCCTTTAGCGACCCCGCCAGGGTAACCAACAAACACATGCCAGCCACTACGCCCATCACTTTTAATAAAGTAGGTTTAAGCGGTTCGGTTTCTTCATTCAAATTGAGCAACATGAGCACAAACAAGAATAAAACCATAATGGCTCCCATATACACTATAAAGTTTACAATGGCCAAAAATTGGGCATTTAATAAAATGTAATGGATGGTAAAGGTGAAAAAGGTAACAATGAGGTATAAAACACTATGTACCGGATTTTTCGAAAAAATTACCAGCAAGGAGAAAAAGATGGATAAAAAGGCGACTAAATAAAATAGATTCATCAGGCTTTTGAATTAAAAGGTTGTTCTACCAATTTGTCTTTCCCGTAAATAAAATCTTTACGCAAATAATCAGATGGTACAATGGGGCCATCTAAATAAATGGCTTCTTTAGGGCAAGCTTCTTCGCATAAACCGCAAAAAATGCAACGCAACATGTTAATTTCATACACAGCGGCGTATTTTTCTTCGCGATATAAGGCTTCTTCGCCTTTTTTGCGTTCGGCAGCTACCATAGTAATGGCTTCGGCCGGGCACGATAAAGCACACAAACCGCAGGCGGTGCAACGTTCGCGTCCATCTTCATCTCTTTTTAAAGAGTGCATGCCACGCCAATTTTCCGAAAATTCACGCTGAACTTCTGGATAATAGATGGTTTCTTTTTTCTTGAACATGTGACGGAAAGTAATGGCCATACCTTGAAAAATTGCCGGGAGGTATATGCGCTCCCAGAAATTCATCGGTTTCTGTTCTAATACTTTCTTTCTATTACTTAATGCTTCCATGATTAAAATTTATTCACTAATGCAATTACCACACCGGTAAGTACAATATTGGCAATAGCTAAAGGAATTAATACTTTCCAGCCTAGGTTCATCAACTGATCATAACGGAAACGTGGAATGGTCCAACGTACCCACATAAAGAAGAAGATAAAGGCAAATATTTTCAAGAACAACACGCCCATACCTAACAAAGGTCCCCAAGTTGGGCCTATGAGGCTGTTTACAAAATCCATACCCGGATAGTTATAGCCACCAAAATATAGAGTAGCCATAACTGCCGATGACACAAACATGTTGATGTATTCTGCAAAGAGGTAAAAACCTAATTTCATTGATGAATATTCGGTATGGTAGCCACCCACTAACTCGGTTTCACATTCTGGTAAATCGAAAGGTGTACGATTGGTTTCGGCAAAAGAACATATCAAAAAGATTAAAAAGCCTAAAGGCTGATAAAATACGTTCCAATTAAAGCCATGCTGTTGCTCGGCAATGTCTTTTAAACTTAAAGAATTGGTAAGCAATAATAAGGCTATGATGGATAAACCCATCGGGATTTCGTAGCTGATGTTTTGCGAAGCTGCACGAATGGCCCCCATTAAAGAGAACTTATTGTTTGAGGCCCAACCCCCAATCATTACGCCGTAAACACCTAAGGAAACAACGCCGAAAATGTACAGAATACCCACATTAATATCGGTGGCTTGCAACGCAATTGTTTTGCCAAATAGCACCACATCTTGGCCCCAAGGAATTACTGCAGAACCAATACAAGCGGTTAAAATAGCTAAAGAAGGGCCTGCAATAAATAAGAATTTACTCGACTGAGTTGGTATGATTTCTTCTTTTAAAAACATTTTTACCCCATCGGCCAAAGGTTGAAACATGCCACCGGGTCCGGCACGGTTTGGCCCCACCCGATCTTGTAAAAAAGCAGCAATTTTACGCTCTGCAAGGGTAGAATACATAGCCACCACCAAGCTCAAGGCAAAAATTACCGTGATAAAAACAAATTTCTCTAGTACAAATGCAATTTCCATTAGCTTTTCTTCGTGCGTTCTAATTCTTCTTTGTTGGCCGCCATAAGGGCTTTATTTTCTTGTATAACCGGCAGTGGTTTTAAAGTATCGTAATGGTTAGATGAAATAACGGAGGTATGATCAATACGGCTAGGACCTTCAATTACCCAATCTTTAGTCGCTTTTTTATCAAATCGGCAGGTATTGCAAATAAATTCTTCTACCTCGTGGTTTTCATCTTTACGAGCCGTTACCCGAAGTACGTCATCGCCTTTATACCACAGCATTACTTTTCCACTACACGTTGGACAATCGCGGTGTGCATCTACCGGTTTGGTAAACCACACTCTATTTTTAAAGCGGAATGTTTTATCGGTTAGGGCTCCTACCGGACATACATCAATCATATTGCCCGAAAAATCGTTATCAATGGCTTTTTCTATGTAGGTTGAAATTTCTGCATGATCGCCCCGGCCCACTACACCTTGTTGGCGGCAATCGGTTAATTGATCGGCTACATAGGTACAACGGTAACAT
>CANGZX010000003.1 GCA_947458775.1 Sphingobacteriaceae bacterium
ACGTTTCATTCAAACGGATAAGTACCACTTCACCTATTACAATGGTAGTTCCGTTGCTGGCTACCGAAATACTTTCCTTTAGTTGCAAACCAATCTGAATGGTCGATTCTTTAACAAAAGGCACTGAAAAATCGCCAATATATTCTTCTTTAAAGCCACACGCCTTAAATTCCGATTCGCCGGAAGCATAGCGTGCACTGGTTTGATGCGCTTGTTGGTAAAATTCTTCGCACACGTTGTTGAGGGTGTAAAAGCCCTTGCTCAAGATGTTTTTTAGCGTATCGTGTTCGGGTCCATCAGGCCTAATCACCAAGCCAATATAGGGTGGATTTGCCCCCACGTGAAAAATGGAATTGAAAACCGCCAAATTTGCTTGGCCCTCTTGGTTTATGCTGCCCAAAAGTTGCAAACTTTTAAATCCCGATAGGCTATTGATGAAATTAGTCCGGTAGCGTTTTTCTTGCTCGGCTAGTTCTTTGCTGCTAAAGGTTCTCATAACGATTTGATGCTTGATAAGCCTCCATCCACGGCTAATACTTGCCCCGTCATCCAACTACTGGCTTCGCTAAGTAGAAAAAGAGTGGCTCCGGCAGCGTCTTCTGGCTGGCCAATACGACCCAATGGGTGACGTTTATCTGAAGCTTCTTTTTTCTCGGGACTTGCTAATAAGTTCGCTGCCAATGGAGTATTGGTTAACGAAGGAGCAACCACATTGAAACGGATCTTGCTAGTTGCATACTCTGCTGCTAAAGAAAGTGATAAGCCCTCTAAAGCTCTTTTGGAGGTAGCTACCGACGCATGAAAATTCATTCCTTGACTAGCAGCAACGGTACTGTATAAAACTACGCTGGCTTCTCCAGCACGTTTTAACGCATTGATAGATTGACGAATGGCCCGAATGGCCCCCATTACATTTATTTCGAAATCGTTTAGAAATTCAGCATCGCTAATGCGTGCAAAAGGCCTTAAATTGATACTTCCCGGGCAATAAACCAATCCGTCTAGCTTTTCTGGAAGCAAAGCGGAAAGGTCGGATGTTGCATCTGTAGCATCCCAACATATATGGGTACCACCATGGTTTGCGGTTGCCTGACGTGATGCTGTAATTACCGAAGCATTTTCGGCTTCTAGCTGGCGTACCAATTCGGCACCAATGCCTGAAGTTCCACCGATAATTAAAATGGTTTTATTGGCCAATCTGCTCATGTTTCTTTCGTTGTTGTGAGTACAAATATATTTGCAATAGGCCAGCAATCGCTAAATCTTTTAAATCTTACATAGTCATGATAAAAAAGAATGCACTTTATGCCCTCCATTACCTTAAATCTGCAATTTTTGTAGGGTGAAATTCATCAACCCCCATCAATTGCCGGTTAAAACTTGTATAGTTTGCCAAAAGCCATTCACTTGGCGAAAAAAATGGGCAAAGAATTGGGACTTGGTAAAATATTGTAGTGAACGCTGTAGAAAAGAGTCGAAAAATGGATAGTTTAATAGGAAAGAAATGAATAAACTAATTTTAGTTTGGTTTCGGAACGATTTACGAATTCATGATAACGAAGTATTGCTGGAGGCAACCCGAAAAGGAGATGCAATAGTACCGGTTTACTGCTTCGATCCACGGCATTATGGACCCACAAGTTACGGTACTAGAAAAACCGGACCTATTAGGGCGCAGTTTATATTAGAGAGTGTTGCCGATTTAAAACGAAATCTACAGGCTTTGGGAGGCAATTTAATTACGCTTATGGGCAAACCCGAAGAGCTAATTCCGCAATTAGCGGTGCAATATGGTGTGAATGAAGTGTATCACCATAGGGAAGTAGCCACTGAAGAAATAGACGTTTCAGAACGGGTGGAGACTGCTTTGTGGAAACGCAAAATCAATTTAAAACATTTTATAGGACATACCCTGTATCATAAAGAACACCTGCCTTTTCCCATTAAAGATATTCCGGATGTATTTACCAATTTTCGAAAAAAAATAGAAAAGGAAAGTACCGTAAGGCCCTGTTTTAGTGAGCCTAGTGCGATTTGCATTCCAGAAAATATGCTTGTAGACCATTTACCAAGTTTGTCTGATCTGGGTTATGATGGTCAGTCTAGTTTAGATTCTCGAGCCGTTTTGCAATTTAAGGGCGGAGAAAGGGAGGGGCTGAAACGCATGCAAGAGTATTTTTGGGAGCACGATGCACTAAGAACCTACAAAGAAACCCGCAATGGTTTGCTGGGGGCTAATTATTCTTCCAAATTTTCGGCATGGATTGCTCTTGGCTGTTTATCTCCCCGAAAAGTGTATTGGGAAATAAAAAAATACGAGAAAGAAAGAGTAGCAAATGATTCTACCTATTGGCTTATTTTCGAGTTGCTTTGGCGTGATTATTTTCGTTTCATGTTCAAAAAATACGACAATAAATTTTTTCTAAAAGCCGGCTTCAAAGGGCAAGCCCCCTCCGAAGCGCCTAACCAGCGGGAATTATTTGAACGATGGAAACTGGGCCAAACTGGTATTCCGTTTATAGATGCCAACATGCGGGAACTAAATGCCACAGGTTTTATGAGTAATAGGGGGAGGCAAAATGTGGCCAGTTATTTAGTCAAAGAGTTGCAGGTAAATTGGACTTGGGGAGCTGCCTATTTTGAAGAACAGTTAATTGATTACTGCCCGGCTAATAATTGGGGAAACTGGGCTTATTTGGCTGGTGTAGGTAATGATCCTCGAGAAGATCGCCATTTTAATACCGCCAAGCAAGCTCAACTATATGATCCGGCAGGAAAATATATTCAATTGTGGAATAATGTTAGCTAATTC
Organism: Sphingobacteriaceae bacterium; assembly: GCA_947458775.1. Classification (GTDB taxonomy): domain Bacteria; phylum Bacteroidota; class Bacteroidia; order Sphingobacteriales; family Sphingobacteriaceae; genus JAIPAN01. Next base: position 2,813 of record CANGZX010000003.1, read on the forward strand.
TTGCAAAATAGATTCCCATAACCCGCTATTTACTAATTATTTATTATTCTTTTTGATTAGTACCTATAATTAGGTAACTATAAATAGGCAATTATTTGACTAGCAATCAATTTTGATGTAAATAATAGCTTAATCATGAATGCTTCAGGTATATAAGTCTTATTTTTGTGTATACAAATTTGATATTATTACCAAGCTAATGGATAACTTAAGCTTTCTAAACCCAGCAAACGCAACCTATATCGATTCACAGTATCAAGCCTACAAGCAAGATCCAGAATCTGTTGAGTTTGGTTGGCAAAAATTTTTCGAAGGGTTTGATTTCGGACGTGGATCTGAAGCCAATACCATAAGCGAAGAAACTCCGCAACATTTCTTAAAAGAAATTAATGTATTAAACTTAATAAATGGTTACCGCCAACGTGGCCATTTATTTACCAAAACCAATCCTGTTCGCGAACGTAGATCGTATTTACCGGGTAAGGAATTGGCCACATTTGGTTTAGCAGATACCGATTTAGATACCGTTTTTAATGCCGGCGTGGAAGTAGGCATGGGGCCTGCCAAATTACGGGATATTGTTGCGCTATTGGAGCAAACCTATTGCCAATCTATTGGGGCTGAGTATAAATATATCCGCGATCCGGAAAAAATTAAGTGGTTTGAAGAGCGTATGGAGCGGGAACGCAATACGCCCAACTTCAGCATCGAAACTAAAAAACGCATCCTGCAAAAATTAAATCAAGCCGTGGTGTTTGAAAACTTTTTGGGTACCAAGTTTTTGGGCCAAAAAAGATTTTCATTAGAAGGAGCAGAATCTGTTATTCCGGCCTTAGATTCGGTTATTGAAAAAGGTGCAGAATTGGGTATCGAAGAGTTTGTGATTGGTATGGCGCACCGTGGCCGGTTAAATATTTTAACCAATATTATGAACAAAACTTACACCGATATTTTCTCTGAGTTTGATGGGAAAGGTTTTGATCCGAATACGCCATTTGGTGGCGATGTGAAATACCATTTAGGTTATTCTATTGATGTAGATACCACATCGGGTAAAAAAGTACATTTAAGTTTATGCCCCAATCCATCGCATTTAGAGGCCGTAGATCCGGTGGTAGAAGGAATTACTCGATCTAAAATTGATTTTAAATATGCAGGTGATTCTAAGAAAATTGCTCCAATTTTAATTCACGGTGATTCTTCTGTAGCCGGCCAAGGTATTGTTTACGAGGTGTTGCAAATGGCCAAATTAGATGGCTATAATACTGGCGGAACCATTCATTTGGTAATTAATAACCAAGTAGGTTTTACTACCAATTATAAAGACGCTCGTTCATCAACTTATTGTACAGATATTGCTAAAGTTACCTTATCGCCGGTATTTCATGTAAATGGCGATGATGTTGAAGCTTTGGTGTATGCCATCAACTTGGCAGTAGAATACCGTCAGAAATACCAAAACGATGTATTTATAGATATTTTATGTTACCGTCGCTTCGGCCACAACGAATCAGACGAACCGAAATTCACGCAGCCCTTATTATACAAAGCCATTGAAAAACATCCCAATCCACGGGAAATATACAATCAGAAATTAATGGATCAGGGTAGTGTAGACGCTGGTTTGGCCAAGGAGATGGAAAAAGATTTCCGAGCCCTTTTACAAGAGCGCTTAAACGAATCAAAAGAAAATACCAGTTTCTCGGAAGTAAACCCCAATTTTTCGGGTGCCTGGAAAGGCTTACGCCTAGCCACTGCCGATGATATTAACAAACCTGCTGCTACAGCAGTTAGCGAAAAAGAATTGTTAGCAATTGCCAAAACCATTACGCAATTACCGGCTGGCAAGAAATTCTTCCGCAAAATTGAGAAACTATTTGAAGACCGCCGCAACATGGTGGAAAAGAAAACCTTCGATTGGGCAATGGGCGAATTATTGGCTTATGGTACCCTACTAAATGAGGGAAATCGGGTTCGTGTTAGCGGGCAAGATGTAGAGCGTGGTACCTTTTCTCACCGACATGCGGTAGTGAAATTAGAAGATTCGGAAGAAGAGTACATTCCGCTTAGCCAATTAAATAAGGGTAACAAAGCCAAATTCGAAATTTACAATTCACACCTTTCTGAATATGGCGTATTGGGTTTTGAATACGGTTATGCCATGGCTAACCCAACCTCTTTAACCATTTGGGAAGCTCAGTTTGGCGATTTCTTTAATGGTGCACAAATTATTGTAGATCAGTTTATAGTGAGTGCCGAAACCAAATGGCAGCGTTCAAACGGCTTGGTCTTATTATTGCCACATGGCCAGGAAGGCCAAGGCCCCGAACATTCTTCGGCACGTATTGAGCGTTTTATGGAAGCATGTGCCGATAATAATATTCAAGTGGCCAATTGTACCACTCCGGCAAACTATTTTCATTTATTACGCCGTCAGCTTAAACGAGAATTCCGCAAACCATTGGTGGTTTTTACACCAAAAAGTTTATTGCGCCATCCACTTTGCGTAAGTCCAATTGCCGATTTTGCAACCGGAGCTTTCCAAGAGGTAATAGATGATAATTTCGTGAAAGCCGATTCGGTAAAACGTGTATTGTTCTGTAGCGGAAAAATTTATTACGATTTATTAGAAAAGCAACAAACAGATAAGCGTAGGGATGTAGCCATTGTACGATTAGAGCAATTGTACCCAAGTCCAGTAGCTCAATTAGAAGCTATTAAAACAAAATACAAAAAGGCTAGCGAATTTATTTGGGTACAAGAAGAGCCCGAAAATCAAGGAGCATGGCCTTATATGTGTCGTAAATTCAGAAATTCTACATTTAATTTTCAGCTAATAGCTCGTAGAGAAAGCAGCAGTACGGCTACCGGATATGCTAAACAACATCAGGCACAACAAGTAGAAATTATTAACCAAGCATTTGATAAATCGGCTAAAAAATAAACACATTGACCTCGGTCGAATTAATTTTAAAAAATCATGAGTATAGAAATTAAAGTTCCGCCAGTAGGCGAATCAATTACGGAAGTGGTACTTTCATCTTGGAAAAAAGCCGATGGCGATTTTGTAGAGATGGATGAAATTATTGCCGAATTAGAATCGGATAAAGCCACCTTTGAACTTACTGCCGAAAAAGCAGGAATCCTAAAAATTAGTGCTAAAGAAGGCGACACTCTAGAAATTGGTGCAACGGTTTGTAGCATTGAAGAAGGCGCTGCACCCGCAGCCAAAGCACCAGCCCAGGAAGCCGCACCTATTACCGACAAAGCTAGTCCTGCAGCAACTGAAACAAAAACAGCGAATTACGCTGACGGTGTACCATCGCCAGCGGCCGCGAAAATTTTAGCCGAAAAGGGCTTAGAAAGCACTTCGGGTAGCGGGGTAGGTGGCCGCATTACAAAGGAAGACGCCTTAAAAGCACAACCAGCTGCTGCACCAAAAGTAGTAGCTCCTGTAAAAGCCGCGGTACCTGCCGGTTCAAGAGGCGAACGCAGAGAAAAAATGTCTTCGTTGCGTAAAACGGTAGCCAAACGTTTGGTAGCTGTTAAAAACGAAACCGCCATGCTTACCACCTTTAACGAGGTAGATATGCAACCAATAATGGAAATTAGAGCGAAATACAAAGATAAATTCAAGGAAAAACATGGTGTTGGCCTTGGCTTTATGTCATTCTTTACCAAAGCAGTGTGTGAAGCCCTGAAAGAATTTCCCGCTGTAAATGCCCGTATTGAGGGTGAAGAAATTGTATTTAACGATTTTGCCGATATTTCTATTGCGGTTTCAGCTCCAAAAGGATTGGTAGTGCCAGTCATTCGCAATGCCGATACTTTGAGCCTAGCGCAAATTGAGCAAGCGGTAATGGAGTTGGCCATTAAAGCCCGTGAAAACAAACTGGCTATTGATGAAATGACCGGTGGAACCTTTACCATTACCAATGGCGGAGTATTTGGTTCCATGATGTCAACACCCATTATCAATGCACCGCAATCGGCTATTTTAGGTATGCACAACATTGTAGAACGCCCGGTGGCTATTGGTGGCCAAGTAGTTATTCGTCCAATCATGTATGTGGCCTTATCTTACGATCACCGTATTATTGATGGACGTGAGTCGGTTGGCTTTTTGGTACGTGTAAAGCAATTGTTAGAAGATCCGGCTAGAATGTTATTAGAAATCTAATCTATTATGAGAAACTTAATTCTGCTTGTAGTAAGCATGGTTGCCACAACTGTTTTTGCGCAAAACCCTGCTGCAACAAAAGCAGATAGTACTTTAAATCTTCCTAAAAGTATTTTTAAGAATGTTAACTCTAGAAATTATTCAAATAAGGGCAAGTTTTATTTCCATTGGGGCTATAATTTCTCTAGCTATGCTAACAGTGATTTAAGATTGTATGGTAAAGGCTACGATTTTACGTTGAAAAATGTGGTAGCACACGATCGCCCAACACCTTTGAGTGCTACGTATATCGATATTTCAAGATTATCAATCCCCCAGTTTAATTTTCACTTCGGATATTTTATTAAAGATAATTATTCAATTTCTTTGGGATGGGATCATATGAAATATGTGGTTGATGTATCACAAACAGTGAAAATTACTGGAACTATAGCACCATCTATCTCGGAGCCGGCTATTGATGCCTCAGCTTATAGTGGTAGGTATTACAATGCCGATTTTACCATAAATCCCGATTTCTTAACCTTTGAACATACAGACGGATTTAACTATGCTAGTATAGAAGTGGAGCGTTATGATGACGCTTGGCATGCTAAAAAAGGCAAGATGTATTTGGCTATGGAAACCGGATTGGGTGCAGGCTTAGTGGTGCCTCGTACCGATGTACGTTTATTGGAAGTAGGCCAAAATAATTATTGGAATGTAGCGGGATGGGGTATTTCAGCTAAAGCAGGCGCTAAATTGTTTTTTAATAAACATCTATTTTTCCAAGGCAGTTTAAAAACCGGTTGGACTAATTTATCGAACATTCGTACTACCGGACGAAATGCTATTGATAAAGCACAACAGAAAATAAGTTATCTCGAAAATTATTGGGTACTCGGCTACATTCTCTAACAAAAAAGGCGCTTCTAAGGCGCCTTTTTTATGATTCTATTTTATATTGGAATAGCTTAATTTATCTTTTTAGAGAACACATAAAAATGAAAATCATCTACCTTAAACGTAGTCGAATCTAAGCCCTTAATGTTCAGTGTTTTTGTTTTGGTGCTTGGGTAAATGCGCATGCTTTTTTCGGCATTTATTTGCACATCAATAGGCATCGCGAAGTCAGCAACATCGGCTACCCAACGGTAGCTAAGTTTATCGCCGCTAATGCTATATTCTAAAACGGGTATAGCCGTATGGCGTAAATACTGATCGAAAACGGGGCCTAGTTTTAGGTTGCTCTGTTTGCTGATATAAGTTTCAATTTCTTGCGTAGTGCAGGTTTTTAAGCCATAAGTAGCATTAATGCCTCTCAAAATACTCAACCATTTGTCATCGTTATTTATTACCGCACGTAGGGTTTGTAATAAGTTTGCACCTTTTGGGTACATGTCTCCAGAACCTTCCTGATTTACGTCATAAGGTCCAATAACCGGACGTTTATTGCCAATGTTTTTTCGCAATCCGTGAATGTATTTAGCGCCTGCTTCTTTTCCGGCTTGGCATTCTACAAATAAGCCTTCCGAGTATGTAGTGAAACCTTCATGAACCCACATATCGGCAATATCTTTAGTGGTTACATTGTTACCAAACCATTCGTGGCCCGATTCGTGGATGATGATATAATCCCAGGTTAAGCCCAGTCCGGTACCCGATAAATCGCGACCTAAATAGCCTTTTAAGAATTTATTGCCGTAGGCAACGGCACTTTGGTGTTCCATACCCAAGTGTGGCGATTGCACCAGTTTATACCCATCTTCATAAAAAGCATAGGGCCCAAACCAATGCTCAAAGCATTGTAGCATGGGTTTCACATCGGCCGAGAATTGTTTCTTCGCTTTTTCTTCATCGGCTTTTAATACATAAAATTCGAGGCTTAGTGGGCCTTTTTCGCCTTCAAAAGTGTCGGTAAAATGGGCAAATTTGCCCACGTTAAACGTTACCGAATAATTGTTAATGGGATTTTTTACCAACCAATTGTATTGCATATAACCACCAGCTTGCGGAATGGTGCTTAGCAAACGGCCATTAGAAACATCTTGCAAGGTATCGGGTACGCTCATACTAATCAGCATGCTGTCTACTTCGTCGGCTTGGTGATCTTTGTTTGGCCACCAAGAGCTGGCGCCAAAACCTTGGCAGGCTACGGCTACCCAAGGGTTGCCTTCGGTATCTTTCTTAAAAATAAAGCCGCCATCCCAAGGTGGGTTGCGTGCAATGGTAGGTTTTCCGTGGTAAAATACGGTAAAGCTTTCGCGATTTCCTTTTTTAATTTCTTGAGGAAAGGTTACAAAAACAGCATTAAACTCTCTTTCAAACGGGACGTTAGCTCCTTTGTATACAATTTTATCAATAAGCAAATCTTGAAATAAATCTACCTGCAAACGTTTAAAATTCTGCGTAGCGGTAAACTGAATTTCATTAGAACCGCTAATGGCTTTATTATCGATGTCGAGTTTGATATCCAAATGATAATAACTGATATCGTAGCAACTTTTTAGCGGCCCATAATTACCCCTAAGAGAATCGGCACGTGTAATAGGACTTGATTTAAGCTGTGCAAAAACACTTAGTGCACTGCCAGCTAGTAAGCAAAGAATAAGTACGGTACGTTTCATGTTGTAAAATTTACTCTAAGATACTTTTTTTAAGTAAAAGCCTTGGATAAAAAAACGGGTTTAAGGGCTTATTAATTTCTCAAATTCGGCGTAATCCTTAACTTTGGGATACAATTAAAATAAAAAGTTATGCAATTTGATGTAATCGTAGTAGGAGGAGGACCCGGAGGATATGTTTCGGCCATCCGTTGTGCGCAATTGGGTTTAAAAACCGCCATTGTAGAAAAATACAGCACCTTTGGAGGTACCTGTTTAAATGTGGGTTGTATTCCATCAAAAGCACTTTTAGATTCGTCGGAGCACTATTACAATGCATCGCATACATTTGCTACGCATGGCATCAAGCTAAAAGATTTAAAAGTAGATATGCCCCAAATGATTGCACGAAAAAATGAAGTAGTGGAGCAAACTACAGCGGGTATCACTTATTTATTTAAGAAAAATAAAGTAACGGCCTATCAAGGTTTGGGTTCGTTTATCGATAAAAATACCATCAGCATCAAAAAAGCCGATGGAACTACTGAACAAATTACAGCTAAAAATGTGGTGATTGCTACAGGTTCAAAACCCACCGAATTGCCTTTTATTCAAGTGGATAAAAAACGCATCATCACCTCTACCGAAGCTTTAAATTTAACCGAAGTACCCAAGCATTTAATTTTAATTGGTGGTGGTGTTATTGGTCTAGAGCTTGGTTCGGTATATGCTCGTTTGGGCGCTAAAGTAACCGTAGTAGAGTTTTCGGATGCCATTATTGGCACCATGGATAAAACTTTGGGCGCCGAATTGCTAAAATCTTTGAAGAAAATTGGCATGGAATTCTTGTTGAGCCATAAAGTAACAGGTGCCAAAGTTTCGGGCAATAAAGTAACAGTAACTGCCAACGATCCTTCGGGTAAATCGATTAGCCTTGATGGCGATTATTGCTTAGTGGCCGTTGGCCGTACCGCCTATACCGATGGTTTAGGTTTAGATAAACTAGGCATTACGGTTGACGAACGTGGCAAGAAAATTCCGGTTAACGAGCATTTAGAAACCACCGTTCCGGGCATTTATGCTATTGGCGATGTGGTGCGTGGTGCCATGTTGGCGCACAAAGCAGAAGATGAAGGCACGTTTGTAGCCGAGCGCATTGCCGGACAAAAACCGCATATCAACTACAACTTAATTCCGGGTGTAGTGTATACGTGGCCCGAGGTAGCAAGCGTAGGCTATACCGAAGAACAATTAAAAGAAAAAGGGGTGCAATACAAAAGCGGATCGTTTCCGTTTAAAGCCAGCGGCAGAGCCCGTGCCAGTATGGATACCGATGGATTGGTAAAAGTATTGGCCGATGCAACCACCGACGAAATTTTAGGCGTGCACATGATTGGCCCTAGAGTTGCCGATGTTATTGCCGAAGCGGTTGTGGCCATGGAGTTTCGTGCTTCTGCCGAAGATATTGCCCGCATTTCCCACGCTCATCCAACGTATACCGAGGCCTTTAAAGAAGCGGCCATGGCTGCCACCGAAAATAGAGCCATTCATATTTAATGGACTTTTTGCAAGCTATCGGAATAGTGCTTGCCACACTTCTAGCTATGGAGTGTATATCGTGGGCTATGCATAAATTTTTATTCCACGGCCCCTTGTGGTTTATCCATAAAAGTCATCACCAAGAACGCAGCGGTTTTTTTGAGTGGAACGATGTGTTTAGTTTGCTATTTGGCGCTGCCGCTTTGCTGCTTTTGATTACCGATAGAGAACAAAAGGGTATGCTATTTTGGATGGGAGCCGGCATTTCTTTGTACGGAATCATTTATTTTGTGTTTCACGATTGGTTTA
>CANGZX010000004.1 GCA_947458775.1 Sphingobacteriaceae bacterium
GCGCATTCTTCACTGAATTCTCTAATAAGAGCTTCTAACAAGCCTTCGCCATACTCTAAACCACCACCCGGAAACTTGCTAAACCGAAAACCATGTTCTTCCTCATCGCTAATAAGCACCCTATTTTGCTCATCTAGTAATAAGCCATATACACGCACATTAAAGGGGTAATTCATGCTTAATCGAAATGTTTTTGGTTTTTAACAACCCGATCTGCCGTCCAAACAATGTCTTTTTGTTGCGCTTCGACCCTCACCTTGCAACTTTCCATGCGGCAATAGTGGCAACACTGCGGAATGCAGGGATCGGTATGGATAAATAATTCGGTATCCTCAAAAATATGGTTATTTACAAGCGCATCTATAGCCGACACTTGTTCATGCGCCTGATTTAAATCAAAATAATAAGGTAGCGTAATGTGGCAATCTATATGCAAATCACTGCCGTATTGTTGCGTACGCAGGTTATGTACATCAATCCAAGAACTCTGGCGATTGGCCTGTAAAACGGCTATAATGGCTTCTACCTTTGTTAAATCAGATTCATCCATTAATCCACCAACTGATTTTCGCACCAAACGATAGCCGCTGTAACACACGTAACAGCCTAGCGCCATGGAAAGCAAACTATCTAACACATATATCCCCGTAAAGGAAATAAGTATTAAACCAGCTACTAAACCGGCACTACTCACGGCATCGGTAAGTAAATGCTTTCCGTCGGCTTGCAGCGTTATAGAATTTAGTTTTTTGCCAGAATTAATGAGATATAGTCCCAAGAGCAAATTAATGAGACCTGTAGCACCAATAATAAGGGCTCCCTCACTAATATTGGTAATGGCATGCGGATAAAAAATGGCGTATATAGATTTAAAAAGAATTAAAAGCCCAGCCATCGAAATGAGTGATCCTTCAACAAAAACGGCGAAAAATTCTACTTTTCCGTGCCCATAGGGGTGGTTTATATCTCTAGGCTGACTAGATAAGTAAATGCTGTAAAAAGCAAAAGCACTAGCTAAAACATTCACAATACTTTCGGCAGCATCGGTTAAAATAGCATTGGAAGAGGTGATGAAATAGGCGAAAAACTTTACTAGCATAAGCAATATGCTTACACTGAGCGATAGTATGATGATGCGTTTTTGGCTTTTCACGTGCTTGATTTTCAAACCAAAGTTAGCAAACCAAATTCTAAGACCTACTATTCAGATAAATTATAGCTTAAACCTTTCAAAATGGCTATATTTTTTTATTTTTGAAGATATGACAGCTCTTTCTAAACGTATACATGCTTTAGCCGAATCGCAAACTATTAAAATGGCCAAAATGGGCCGCGATTTAGCCGCAAAAGGTATCGATATTATTAACTTGAGTTTTGGAGAACCCGACTTTAATACACCCGATTATATCAAAGATGCGGCAAAAAAAGCGCTAGATAACAACTTTACATTTTATACACCAGTGTCGGGTTATCCGGAACTGCGTAAAGCCATTACCGAAAAATTACGTGTAGATAATAATTTAAGCTACGATTCCGATCAGATTGTGGTAACCACCGGAGCAAAACAAGCCTTGGCCAATGCCCTATTGTGTTTAGTAAATCCGGGCGATGAGGTACTCATTCCAACGCCTTATTGGGTGTCGTATTCAGAAATGGTAAAATTAGCCGAAGGCACTTCGGTTTTTATACCTACAACCGTTGAACAGAATTTTAAAATTACTGCTCAACAATTAGAGCAAGCCATTACCCCAAAAACTAAGGTTTTTATGTTTTCATCGCCTTGCAACCCTACCGGTAGCGTATATAGTTATGAGGAATTGGCAGAATTAGCGAAGGTTTTTGAGAAATACCCTGAAATTTACATTTTATCGGATGAAATTTACGAACACATCAATTTTGGAGATAAGCACGAATCCATTGCTCAGTTTGCATCGTTGAAAGAGCGGGTAATACTTATAAATGGATTTTCTAAAGCCTTTGCCATGACCGGCTGGCGTTTGGGCTACTTGGCTGCCAGCAAAGAAATTGCCCAAGCCTGCGATAAAATGCAAGGGCAAATTACTTCGGGCACTAGTTCTATTGCGCAACGTGCGGGCATTGCAGCTTGCGAAGGCGGCTTAGAAAGTGTATTGAAAATGAAAGCGGCTTTTTTAAAGCGTCGAGATTTGGTATACGGGCTTTTAAAAGCCATTCCGGGCATAAAAACAAACCTACCAAGTGGTGCTTTTTACTTTTTCCCAGATGTAAGTAGTTATTTCGGCAAAAGCGCAAATGGAGAAAAAATAAATGATGCCTTAGATTTAAGCCTATACCTATTAAACGAAGCACATGTAGCCTTGGTTTCCGGCGATGCTTTTGGCGATCCGAACTCTATTCGTATTTCTTACGCAGCTTCTGAAGAAAAACTAAGCGAAGCGATGAAGCGCATTGCTGCAGCTTTAGCCAAACTAGTTTAAAAATTATTTACTTCGAATAGCTTCTACCGGATCTAACCTAGATGCCATAAAGGCTGGGATAAATCCTGAAATTAACCCGATAACTGTAGATAATACAACGGTAAGTAAAACCTTGCCCATATCTACTATAATTGTTAAATCGGCAAAGGTTTTGGCCAATAGGGTTAATAAAAATACTAGGGCTAAGCCAATTATACCTCCCATTAAACATAAAGCCACCGATTCGAATAAGAATTGTAGCAAAATGAAGTAATTCTTGGCACCCAATGATTTTTGAATACCGATAATGTTGGTGCGTTCTTTTACCGATACAAACATGATATTGGCAATGCCAAAACCACCCACCAGAATAGAAAAACCACCAATAAAGGCTCCAGCAAAGTTTATGATACCAAACATTTGATCGAGCTGAGCAGTTAAAATAGTTGATTTATTTAAGGCAAAATCGTCATCATCACGCGGGTTTATTCGACGAATAGAGCGCATGGTACCCCTTAATTCACTTTCTACCTCGTTAATATAAATATCTCCTAAACCTTTTACGGTAATTTGCGGATCATAGCGTTCGTCCTCTACATTGATTACGTTACGGGCAAAATTTAGCGGTAATAAAATCAATTTATCGGCCGAAATGCCCAACATATCTTCACCCTCCTTCTCAAAAATACCAATAACCGTTACTCGTCTACCCAATACTTTAATGGTTTTCCCAATCGGACTTTCGTTCGGAAATAAGCCATCGGCAACCGTATAGCCCAAAATAGCAACTGGGCTACCTGCTCTACTTTCAATTTCGGTAAAGTAGCGGCCGTCTGAAAAATTAAATATTCAGGTTTTATATAAATCGTGGCTTGCCGCACTTAAACTAACACCTTCTACACTATTGTTACGGTATTTTACCACCCTATTCCCCATACTGGTTTCATACGCTACACCATCGGCAGTTTGTAAACGGTTAGCTAATTTTTCGAAATCGCGAATTTTAGGTACAGGTCTACGCATGTATTTCCACCAAGGATAATCACCAAAACCACCCCAAGGCCATTTTTGAACATAAATGGTATTACTTCCCAATTTTTCTACACTGTTTTGCAAATTATTACGCAAGGTATCTACGGCAGAAAATACACCAATGATGGTCATAATACCAATGGTGATGCCCAATAAAGATAAAATGGTTCTTAATTTGTTCTGACGTAGGGCGTCAAAAGCAAAAATGAAGCTCTCTTTTAATAATCTGAGGAATAACATACCTTTATAAGACATTGCAAATGCAAAAACGTTACAAATCTCTACTCATTAAATTTAGTCATTTTAACTCTACCTTTTAACAGCCATTTTACCAATTATTTTATCTAAATTTGCGCCCTTAATCATATAAAAACACATATGAAACTATCTCAATTTAAATTCAATTTACCCGATTCTTTAATTGCTCACGAACCTTCAGACAAACGTGATGAAGCCCGTTTAATGGTGTTAGACCGAAAGACAGGTGCTATAGAACATAAAATTTTTAAAGATGTTTTGGGCTATTTCGATGAGAAAGATGTGATGATTTTAAATAATACAAAGGTATTCCCTGCACGTTTATACGGAAATAAAGAAAAAACAGGCGCTACCATTGAAGTATTCTTGTTAAGAGAGTTAAACAAAGACTTACGTTTATGGGATGTGTTGGTAGATCCGGCTCGTAAAATTCGTGTAGGCAATAAACTTTATTTTGGCGACGATGATTTATTAGTTGCCGAGGTGGTAGATAATACTACATCACGAGGACGTACCATTCGTTTCTTATTTGATGGTACAAATGAGGAGTTTCGCAGAAATATTGAAATTTTAGGGGAAACACCCCTTCCAAAATACATTAAACGTAAGGCCACCGAAGAGGACAAAGAGCGTTACCAAACCGTTTATGCAAAAAACGAAGGTGCTGTTGCCGCTCCTACTGCAGGTTTACACTTTAGCCGCGAATTAATGAAACGCCTTGAATTGAAAGGAATTGATTTTGCGGAAGTAACCTTACACGTTGGCCTAGGTACCTTCCGTCAGGTTGAGGTTGAAGATTTGACTAAGCATAAAATGGATTCGGAGCAGTATATTATTGAAGAACCAACAGTACGCATGATAAATAACGCATTGGAAGAAAAACGCCGTATTTGTGCGGTAGGAACCACTTCTATGAGGGCTATTGAATCGTCTGTTTCTGCAGCTCGTAATCTAAAACCTGCTAACGATTGGACGAGTAAATTCATATTCCCTCCTTACGAATTTAGCATTGCCAATTCCATGATTACCAATTTTCACACGCCAGAATCGACCTTAATGATGATGGTTGCTGCATTTGGTGGATACGATCATATTATGAATGCCTACGAAGTAGCTGTGAAAGAAAAATACAAGTTCTACAGCTATGGAGATGCCATGTTGATTATCTAAAACGCTTTTCTAAAGCCATGAAACGTTACGCCATACTAGTTGGAGGTGGTTCTGGCAGCAGAATGCAACAAGATATTCCTAAACAATTTTTATTGCTAGATGGCAAGCCGGTGCTTATGCACACCTTGGAGGCTTTTTACCATTCGGAACCACGTCCAGAAATTGTAGTGGTGCTCAATGTTGATTTTCATGAATATTGGGAAAAACTATGCAAAACATATCAATGCATCATTCCACATACACTGGTTAAAGCCGGACAAGAACGTTTTTTTTCAGTAAAAAATGGGCTAAAATTTGTAAAAGGGAAAGCCTTGGTTGCCATACACGATGCGGTTAGACCTATTATCAAAAAAGATAAAATAGAACACGCATTTAGCTATGCAGAAGTACATGGAAATGCAGTTTTAGCTATCCCCTCTAAAGATTCGGTGAGACTAAGCGATACGAAAGAAAATAAAGCTGTGGCCAGAGAACTCGTTTATCTCATTCAAACACCGCAAATATTTACAAGTACTATGCTCAAAAAAGCATATCAACAAGAGTTTAGAACTTCCTTTACCGACGATGCTTCGGTAGTGGAACATGCTGGAGTGGCCATACACTTGGTAGAAGGCGACCCCAAAAACATAAAAATTACCTACCCCGAAGATTTGGCCTTAGCCGAGGTATTCTTAAAACAGGTTTAAAAAAAGCCCTCCCGAAATTCGGGAGGGCTTTTTACTAATATTCGTCTTCGTTAAAGAAAAAATCGTCTTTGGTTGGATAATCGGGCCAAATTTCTTCAATATTTTCATAAGGCTCACCATCATCTTCCAATGCTTGTAAATTCTCGATTACTTCAACTGGCGCACCAGAACGAATGGCATAATCAATTAATTCGTCTTTGGTAGCCGGCCAAGGGGCATCCTCTAAATGTGAGGCTAATTCTAAGGTCCAATACATAGGCTTTACAATTGTTTTATTTTTCGCAAAAATAGAATAATCTAGTACAGTTTATAAAGAAGTTTTACACATTCGGTTAAATACGTGGAATCCACTTATTTTCTTCAATTTGATTATCGAAACACAATTTCCTGGATAGCACAAACAAATAATCACTCAATCTGTTTAAATACACCATTACTTTTTCGTCTACAAAACTGTCTTCGCTCAAATGCACGCAAATACGTTCGGCACGGCGGCATACACAACGAGCAAGGTGACAAAAAGATACCGCATTAGAACCGCCTGGCAAAATAAAATGGCGCAACTCGGGTAAATCGGCTGTCATGGTATCTATTTCTTTTTCCAATAATTCTATATCTTCTTGATGTAAATCAGGAATTTTCATTTTTGATTTCTCCGGATCGGAAGCCAAAGCAGAACCAATGGTAAACAAGCGATCTTGAATTTCTTTCAATAAATTTTGTTGATGCTCAGACACCTGCTGATCGCGAATTAAACCAATATACGAGTTGAGTTCATCAACCGTACCATAGCTTTCTATACGCAAATGGTGTTTAGGAACACGGGTACCACCAATTAATGATGTTTGACCTTGATCGCCTGTTTTAGTGTAAATTTTCATAGCTCCGAAGTAACGAAATTTTAAGCAAACCTTGGTGTAGTTTTTTATTAAATAAACGTAAATTTTTTCACACTATAAAAAGTACGATAAGACAATTACAGCGAAAATTAGAATGGGTGTTTTTATGCGGGTAAAGGAGAGCAATACGAATGTCCCAAACACCAGACAAAGAGATTGCCATTGGAAGCTTTGCGCACGAAACATGAAAATTACCGCCGCTATTAAGAAGCCTACAGAAACTGCGTTAATTCCTGAAAGAGAATGTTTAATTCGACCTATTTTCTTTAAATCGGCCCAAAATGGAACGATAAATAAGATGAGTATTAATCCGGGTAAATTGATGCCTAGAACCGCAATAAAGCTACCTCCTATTTGTCCCCACAAACTATAGCCGGCATTTTTTAAGGTAATTGCTCCTAGAAAAGAAGTAAATGAAAATGTAGGGCCGGGTAATGCTTGCTGCAAGGCAAAGCCCGATAAAAATTCGGACGAACTTAGATAGTGTTTCATCTCCACAAATTCGGTAAACATAAAGGGCACCAATACTTGCCCACCACCAAATACTAAAATGCCGTTTCGGTAAAAATTTTCGAACAACCTAATGGGTAAACTAAAGGGAGAATTACGGTTAATTAATGCCCCCAAGGCTGCGAAAATTAATAAAATACCCACAAAATATAGCACTTTTCGGGTATTGATATTTGAAAAAAGTGTGGTGCGAAGCTGCGTTTCATCGGCCGAACTTTCTAATGCAGAACTCACAATACCCCCCAGTAAAATAAGAATGGGAAATACGTAGGTATTGTTTAAAATGAGGGTAGTTATAGCCGCACCAACAGCCAAATATATACTAACATCCGATTTGAAAATTTTTTTACCCAATTGAAAAGCCGCAAAAGCTACAATACCAATGGCTACAGGCTGTAATAAGGTAAAAGTATGTTCAAACTGTGCTTTACTGCTGTATAAACTAAGGCTGATGGCTGCAAAACACATGATGGCCGCCGATGGTAAAACCCAAACAAGAAAAGTAAGTATAGCTAACCAAAAACCCCCTACTTTATAGGCCATGCCTACCAAGGTTTGAGTAGATGCCGGCCCCGGAAGAATTTGAGTTAAGGCATTTAATTCTAAAAGCTCTTCTTCTGAAATATATCGACGTTTTTGCACAAAATCGCGAAGCATGATGCCTATATGGGCTTGTGCGCCACCAAATGCCGTAAAAGTATATACCACTAGGTCACGTAAAAAAAGGATATGGCGTTTAGTTAAGGACATGCTTAATCGTCTTCATAATCTATACCCATGGCCGATTGATACACTGCTTGTAACTCTGAACGAGCATGTGCGTTTTGTTGTTTGTTGGCCACTTCTATTCCGTTTTTATAGGTAGTTATTGCTTCTTCTTTACGGCCCAATGTTTCGTATAATTTACCCAAATGATAATAGGTACCTACATAATCGGGGTGCTTTGAAATTAAGTCTTCAAAATAAGTTAGCGCTAAAGCCCGCTCACCCAATACCACATATTCGGTAGCCAATGCATAGTTTAAAAATGGATCATTGGGTTCGTTTTCTAAAAATTCCAGTAAACGACTTATTCGGGTATTGGACATATCTTTATATCTGATTTTTAACTAAATTTGAAAAAAAATAACCTATGAAAATTCTTGTTTGCATCAGTAATGTTCCAGACACTACAACAAAAATAACCTTTAACAGCGATAATACCGAATTCAATGCTTCGGGGGTACAGTTTATATTAAACCCCTACGATGAGATTGCGCTTTCTAAAGCCATTGATTTATGCGAAGGCGGTAAAGGTACCATTACAGTAATACATGTAGGTGAAGCAAGCACCGAGCCAACCATTCGGAAAGCCTTGGCCATTGGTGCCGATGATGCTGTTCGTATTGATGCCGCTCCTAGCGATGCATACTTTGTTGCCTACCAAATTGCAGCATATGCCAAAGACAAAAATTTTGACATGATATTAACCGGACGTGAGTCTATTGATTATAACGGTGCTCAGGTAGCCGCAATGCTTGGCGAATTCTTAGATCTTCCATCTATATCTATTATTAAAAAATTAGATTTAAACGGCAATAAAGCAACTTTAAGCCGCGAAATTGAAGGTGGAAAAGAAGTAGTTGAAGTAGATGGCCCCTTTATTGCCAGCTGTGCAGAAGGTGTTGCAGAATGGAAAATACCAAACATGCGTGGCATCATGTCGGCAAGAACCAAACCGCTTGAGGTTTTAGCCGCCCAAAGCCTTGAAACGCTAAGTGTGGTCGAAAAATTTGAAACCCCTACCCCACGTGGTGCCGTAAAAATGGTTGATGCAGCCAATGTGGCTAAACTGGTTGATTTATTACACAACGAAGCAAAAGTTATTTAATTCATAAAAATTCTCACATTCCCTATAATCGGGACTTAATACCTACCATATGTCAGTTTTAGTATATGTAGAACATGCAGAAGGCAAATTCAAAAAATCAACATTTGAAGTAGTATCTTATGCAAAAGCCATTGCCCAACAGTTAAACACCAACCTTGTTGCCTTAGCCATTGGGAACCTATCTGCCGAGCAGTTAAGTAGTTTAGGCACCTATGGCGCACAAAAAGTATTGCATGTAAACGATGCACAACTAGGCACTTTCAATGCACAAGCTTATACCAGTATTTTAAGCGATGCCGCACAAAAAGAAGGAGCTACCGTAGTGGTTTTAGCCAATTCGTTTAGCGGAAAAGGCTTGGCTCCACGTTTAGCCGTACGCTTAAAAGCCGGTTTAGCAAGCGGAGTAGTTGCCTTACCAACTATACAAGGTGCTAGCCTTTCTGTAAAAAGAACCGCTTATTCTGGAAAAGCATTTGCCCATGTAAAACTTAGTGGTGCAATCAATGTATTGGCCCTTAATGCCAATGCGTATCCAGTAAGCGAACAGCCGGTAAACGCCGAAGTTGTTAGTTTAGCATCTAGCGCCAAACCCACCGATTTTAAAACGAGCGTAAAAGAAATTGTACGAGCAAGCGATAAAATATCTCTTCCGGAGGCCGATTTAGTGGTTTCTGCAGGTAGAGGAATGAAAGGCCCGGAAAACTGGCATCTTATAGAAGAGTTAGCAGAAAGTTTAGGAGCAGCCACGGCTTGTTCTAAACCTGTTTCTGATGCTGGTTGGAGACCACACGAAGAACACGTAGGTCAAACTGGTATTTCGGTGAGCCCTAACTTATACATTGCCGTGGGTATTTCCGGAGCCATTCAGCATTTAGCTGGTGTAAGTTCATCAAAAACTATTGTGGTAATTAATAAAGACCCGGAAGCACCGTTCTTTAAGGTAGCCGATTATGGTATTGTAGGCGATGCGATGGAAGTAGTACCGCAATTAACTGCAGCCATGAAAGCCTATTCCCAAAACGGATAAGTTAATTTCTATGGAAAAAGTAAGGCTAGATATTGTTGGACTTTCCTACAGCCAAACACAGTCTGGTTCTTGCGCCTTGGTTTTGGGTGAAGTAAATGGCCGACGACGTTTGCCCATTGTAATTGGTGGTTTTGAGGCACAAGCCATTTCTATTGAAATAGAGAAGATGACGCCAACACGACCTCTCACCCACGATTTATTTAAAACCTTTGCCGAATGTTATGGCATTAGCCTGCAAGAAGTAATTATTTACAACTTGGTGGGTAGTATATTTTATGCCAAGCTTATTTGTTTCGATGGTAAGAAAACCACCGAAATTGATTGCCGCACTTCCGACGCCGTTGCCTTAGCTGTACGCTTCGAATGCCCCATTTATACCTATGAGTTTATTTTAGCTTCTGCCGGTACCCTAACCGAGGGTAATGAATCTACCCATCTAGAAGATTTAACAACCGAAATACAAAGCACCTTGCTTAAGCCTGCAACTGCTAACTTAACTAAGCTAAGCACCGAGGAACTTCAAAAAAATCTTGAAAAAGCTTTGGCACAAGAAGCCTATGAAAAAGCGGCTACTATCCGCGACGAACTCGATAAAAGGAAATTGTCTTAATTATCCACATTCCAATTTTATCTACATTATTTCGAGTTTCATTTTCTTATTTCTATTTTTCAAGTCTAAACCTAATTTATACCTAAAAAAATGGAAAGATTTACCGGACTTATTGGCATTGTAGTCATTTTTGCAATTGCCTTTCTCTTATCCAATAACCGCAAAGCCATTAATTACCGTTTGGTAGTTACCGGACTCATTGTTCAAATTGTATTGGCTTTATTTATTTTAAAAGTTCCGGTTGGTAAAGAAATATTTTCTTGGCTAGGGGCTGCGGTTACCAAAGTACTCGATTTTTCTCAAGCGGGAGCCAATTTTGTTTTTGGTGGCTTGGTTAATAAAGAGCTTATGGATAAAGCCTTTGGCCCGGGCAACGATTTTATTTTCTTCTTTAAAATTATTCCTACCATCATTTTTGTGGCGGTATTGGTAAGTGTGGCGTATTATTTAGGCATCATGCAGCGCATTGTAAAAGGCATTGCTTATGTGGTGTATAAAGTAATGGGCGTTTCGGGCTCTGAGGCTCTTTCTAACGTGGCTAGTGCCTTTGTAGGCCAAGTAGAAGCACAAATTATGATTAAACCTTATTTAAAAGGCATGACCATGTCGGAATTATTAGCCTCTATGACAGGTAGTATGGCCTGTATTGCCGGCGGTGTAATGGCCGTATACATTGCCTTGGGTGTACCTGCCGAGTATTTGATTGCGGCTAGTTTAATGGCCGCACCGGGTGCTTTGGTTATCTCAAAGATTGTTTGGCCCGAAACCGAAGTATCTGAAACACAGGGCAACGTATCTTTAGAAGTTAAGAAAACCAATGCCAATTTGGTAGATGCCATTTCTCACGGTGCTAGCGATGGTTTAAAAGTAGGTTTAAATGTA
>CANGZX010000005.1 GCA_947458775.1 Sphingobacteriaceae bacterium
CTTAAAGGAGCTGATATGGTTATTCTACCTGGTGGATTTTCTTACGGAGATTACCTGCGTTCCGGAGCCATAGCTCGTTTTTCTCCCGTGATGCAAGAAGTTATTCAGTTTGCCAAAAAAGGCGGCTATGTATTGGGCATTTGCAACGGATTTCAAATTTTAACCGAGGCCGGTTTGGTACCCGGTGCCCTCTTGCATAACGAGAACCGAAAATTTATTTGCCGAAATATTTATTTAAAATCGGCCACCACCAATAGCTTACTTACATCAGAACTCGACCCTGATAAAGCATTAAAAATTCCGATTGCACATGGCGAAGGGAATTATTTTGCCCGCCCTGATGTAATTAAATCTATTGAGGACCAGGATCAAGTATTGTTTCGCTATTGCGATGAATTTGGGAACGTAACGCCAGAATCTAATCCAAATGGCTCTATGAACAACATAGCCGGCGTATGCAATGCCGAGCGCAATGTGTTTGGGATGATGCCTCACCCAGAGCGGGCAGCAGATCCTATTTTGGGCAACCAAGATGGGGTGGCTATTTTCGAATCGATTTTGAAATCGGTACTAGCTTAATCATGTTTCACCTAGTTATTGATATTGGGAATTCTTCCCAAAAACTGGCTGTTTTTGAACAGCGTAACTTGGTGCATACTGAACTTACCACGTCGCTCGATACTCAAAAACTAGCACAGCTTTTAGCGCAATATCCATGTTCTCATAGCATCATTTCTTCGGTAAAACAAGAAGTAGAAGCGCTAGAACAGTACTTGGCTAAGCAAACTACATACATCCGATTTTCTGCAAGTACTCTCAATCCTATACGTAACCAATACCAAAGTCCCGAAACACTAGGTTTAGATCGTTTAGCTGCCATGACGGCTGTTCACGCACTTTTTCCCAAGCAAAATACTCTGGTAGTAGATGCAGGCACCTGTATTACTTACGATATGCTCGACGCACAAGCCAATTATTTTGGCGGCAGTATTAGCCCCGGAATTCAGATGCGCTTTAGAGCCTTACATGAATTTACCGGCAGGTTACCTTTGGTGTCTTTTTCTCCAGCACCCATAGATTTGGTGGGCATCGATACTCCGACAGCTCTTCAATCGGGTGTAGTAAACGGCGTAATAGCCGAAGTAAATAGTATCATCACGCTATATCAACAAAAACACCCCCAATTGAATGTGGTGTTCTGTGGCGGTGATGCTATTTTTTTTGATAGTCGGCTTAAAAATAGCATCTTTGCCAGCAATAGTTCATGTATACCCCACTTGGTTCTAATCGGGTTAAATGAAATTATCCATCATCAACATGAGTAAAAAAATTACATACCTTATACTAGTATTAGTTACCGTTTTGGGAAGTCTTAAAGCCCAAAATACAACCAATTCGCCTTATAGCCAGTTTGGACTTGGCGATATTAAGCCCATGCTTGTGCCCCAGCAAATAAGTATGGGCGGCATTGCTGTTGGCTTACGCAAAACCGGTGGGTATAGTATGATTAATGTAGCAAATCCAGCCGCATATAGTGCTATAAACCTGAGTACCATGGATATGGGCGCTTCGCTTGATATGAGAACCTTAAGTAAAGCAGGTGCCTCAGAAAAACTCACTAATGGTACGCTTGGACATTTCTTGGTAGGCATTCCGGTGAATAAGCGTTCCGCTTTAACCTTCGGATTGATGCCATTTAGCGATCTCGGCTATCAATACCGTATGCATACGCTGCATACGCTGGTTGATACTTTCAAGGTAGATCATTTATACAGTGGTGAAGGAGGTTTGTCAAAAGCACATTTGGGTTATGGCTACCAATTTGGTAAAAAATTAAGCTTAGGCTTTAATTTAGCTTATATTTTCGGAAATCTGAAAGTGCGTCAATCTGCAGAATTCCCCGAAGATCCATATGCATTGGCCACTCGTACACAATCAGACAAAAGTTTAGGTGGGTTTAATTTTCAATATGGTGTGCAATACACGTTTAATCCGGCTGCTAAATCTATTATTACGCTAGGTTATTCGGGTACAGCCAGTTCACGTATCAATTCTTCGGGCTCTATAACCAATTATCGGTATCGCTACGATGCGGTTGCACAAGCTGAATCGGAGCCATTAGATACGCTGTATTACAACCCCGCTGCCGAGTCTAAAATTAATCTACCCATAAAACAGGCTGTTGGTATCAGTATTTCCCGCCCAGATCATTGGACTGTGGGTGCTGATTTTACGTATACCAAATGGTCGGGTTTAACAGATGGCGGCACCAATGCAGGTTTAAATGATGCATATAGCGTATCCTTGGGTGGTCAGTATACACCAGATATTACGGCTGTATCTAACTACTTAAAATTAATAGATTACAGTTTGGGTTTTAGATACGATAAAACCTACATCAATATAAATAATATGCCAATAAAGCAATATGCCCTAAGTTTTGGTATGGGCTTACCTTTACCGGCCAATAGAAGTACCTTTTACAAAATTAACCTGTCAGGTGAGTTAGGCAAACGTGGTAGTCTTAGCAATGGTTTAGTAAAAGAGAATTATCTCACCATACATTTAGGTTTTGTAATTAACGATAGATGGTTTATTAAAACCAAATACGATTAATCTCCATCAATCATGCGCACTCGGTTTGTTCATATAAGTGCTGTATGTGGCCTGCTCTTTTTTTTGCTTGCCTGCGAAAATAATTTAAAAGAAGTAGAGCGTGTTGCCGCTCAACGCATTACTATTCCGGTAGATAAATCTACTGGAGTTGAACTTATTTTTAGTGAATCTGCCACCGTAAAAGCCAAACTACTTACACCAGAGTTGTTATATTTCCATACAGCCAAGCCCTATTATGAGATGAAAAAGGGCTTAACCATTATTTTTTTAGATCCAAAGCAGCAGGAAAGTAGCCGGGTGGTAGCCGATTACGGCATACGTAAAGAACTAGAAAAAACGATGGAATTGCGCCAGCATGTAGTTGTTACTACGCATGATGGCAAAACATTCAAATCAGAAGAACTAATTTGGGATGAAAACGCCCGTCGTTTCTATTCAACTAAACTGGTAGCCATTCAGACGGCCACACAACTCATATACGGCACGGGTTTTTGGTCTAATGAAGATTTCTCGTATTATGAGATCGATCAATCAACCGGAAATTTTGAAGTAGGCCAACAACAAGGATTTTAATCTGTAAATGCGCATACTTTAGGTAAATTTTTCTAAAAATTGTATCTTGCCGCCTCTTTACAAAAAAACAAAAATTGAACATATGGGAATTATGGGTTTCCTGCGTAATAAAGCAGGTATTATTATTGTCGGTGTAATTGGCTTATCTATTGTAGCCTTTTTAGTTAGTGATGCAATTCGCTTGGGTAGTCCGTTTTGGAATGCAAGCAGCACTCAGGTTGGCGAAATTGCCGGTCAAAAAATAGATATTCAAGAGTTTAATGCTAAAGTTGAGCAAAATGCCAACAATTTTAAACAACAAATGGGTTCAAGCAACCTAAATGCCCAAATGATGGCCTATGTGGTTGAAAACACATGGAACCAAACCATTTCTGAAATTTTACTAGATAAAGAAGTAAGCCGTTTAGGCCTAGAAGTAGGTAAAAACGAGTTAAACGATATGATTAGTGGCAAAAACCCTGATCCGCAAGTGGTTCAAGCTTTTGGCGATCCTCAAACAGGTCAAATTAACCTCGATCAACTGAATGCATTTCTTAGCAATGTAGAAAAGCCCGATGCAGCTCCTGCTTTACGTGAGCAGTGGGGTAACTTCCTGGTAGGCCTTACTCAAAACCGCTTGAGTCAAAAATATTTCAACTTGGTTAAAAATAGTGTGTATGTAACCACTTTAGAGGCTCGTGAAGATTATTCTCAACGTAACAAACTTGCTAATTTCACCTATGTTGCCTTAGATTACAACAGTATTGCTGATAATCAAGTTAAAGCAAGTGACGATGATTTTGAAGCCTATTATAAGGAAAACAAATTCCGCTTCAAAAACCCTCAAGAAATTCGTTCATTCGATTACATCGTGTTTGATGCCAGCCCATCTAAAACCGATTCGGCAGAAGTAGCTGCCAAAATAACCAAACTAGCTAATGATTTTAGAGTAAGCGCAAACGATTCTTTATTCGTAAGCATCAATGCCGACACCAAATCGCCAATTACGTATGTGCGCAAGGGGCAATTAGATCCAAGTTTAGAAAGCTTAGTATTTGCCGCTGCTAAAGGAGCTTTAGTGGGCCCTGTGTTTAGCAACGGAGCTTACCGTTTAGCCAAAGTGCTCGATACACGTGTAGGTCCAGATTCGGTAAGTGCAAGCCATATCTTACTAAACCCTGCTACCGAAGGTGGTTTAGATAAAGCAAAAGCGAAAGCGGATTCACTTAAAAAATTAATTCAAGGAGGAGCTAGCTTTGCTACGCTAGCTGCAAAATTTGGCACCGATGGTTCTAAAGATAAAGGCGGCGATTTAGGTACTTTTGGCCGCGGTGCTATGGTGGCAGCCTTTGAAGAAGCCGTATTTAACGGTAAAGCAGGAGATTTGAAAGTAATTACCACCCAGTTTGGCGTACACATCATTAAAATTAATGCTCAAAAAGGATCTTCTAAAGTGGTTAAAGTAGCCGTAGTAGATAAATCCTTAGCTAGTGGCAGCAAAACCCAACAAGCAGCTTATGGTAAAGCTTCCGATTTCTTAAGCAAAACTACCGAAGGCGAATCTTTTGAAAGTCTAGTAAAAAAATCAGGTCTGAAAAAACAAACAGCTAGTGATGTATTGCCTACACAAGGTGATTTATCCGGTTTAGAAAATCCACGTGAATTGGTACGTTGGGCTTACCGTGCCGAAGTGGGTGACGTATCTGATCAAGTTTTTGAAATGGGCGATAAGTTTGTAGTAGCCAGATTGAGCGAAGTAAAAGAAAAAGGAATTTTGCCACTAGCGCAACTAAAAAAACAAATAGAGCCATTGGTTATTAAAGATGTAAAAGCGAAACGCTTAAAAGAAAAATTAGAACAAGCGCTAAGTGGAACAAGCAATATCAACCAAGTAGCACAAAAAGTGGGTAAACCTGCAACCGCAATACAAAATATTGTATTGGCCAATCCGGTATTACCAGGCATTGGTCAAGAGAATGCGCTTGTAGGAGCTATCTTTGGTTCACAACCCGGAAAATTATCTAAAGTTGTTAAGGGCGAAAATAGTGTATTTGTCTTTGTATTAAACGGCTTTGTGAATCCGGCACCCTTGGTAAATACCTTCAAACAAAAACAACAAGTTGCACAGTACATACAACAAAGAAGTTCTTCTGATGCATTTAAAGCGCTAAAAGAAGGTGCTGATATTAAAGATAATAGAGTAAAGTTCTTTTAAGCACCTTATTTCTTAACTTTGTTTCCGGAGTCGATTCGTTCACTCCGGATTTTTTTTAAGTATAGGCATGGACATCCAAGTAAATTTCACGAATAAAGTGGCCGATAGCTCCTTAATCAGCTTGGATCTAGCAAGCTATTATCCGGCGGGCGAACGTGTACTTTTTGATATTAAAGAGCAGCTTTTTCAGGGGCTTATGCTTCGCGAAAAAGATTTCAGAGAATTTGTAAAAACGCACAATTGGAGCCTATATGCAAATAAGCACGTAGCAGTACATTGTTCTACCGATGCCATTGTGCCTACCTGGGCCTACATGTTGGTAGCCAGCAAACTTAGCCCTTTTGCCCAAACCATAGTTTTTGGCGATTTAGCCGCTCTAGAACTTACACTTTTTGATAGAGCATTGGCGGCTATACCTATTGAAAACTACCGCGATCAACGCATCGTGGTAAAAGGGTGCGGGGATATTCCTGTTCCTACATCTGCCTATGTTACCCTTGCCGATATGTTAACCAAAGTTGCACAAAGTGTATTTTTTGGCGAACCTTGTTCAACTGTTCCGGTATATAAACGCAAAACTATTTAACTATTAACACCTATTTGTATGAAAAAAATAGTTGCAATACTCTTTCTACTTGGTACACTTACAGCCCGTGCCCAAGAATTAAAAAACACCATTGAGCCCGCTTTTCAGATTGGTGAACAACTAAAATATAAGCTTAAATACGGCATTTTTACTGCTGCAGAAGCTACACTAAAAATAAGTGATACCGATTTAACCTTTGACGATAAACCAGTCTTCCATTTGGTGGCTGAAGGGCGAACATCGGGCACCTTTGATTTTTTTCATAAGGTGCGCAATCGCTATGATTCCTACATCGATAAAACGGAATTAACCCCTTATTTATACACCGAAAATATTCACGAATCCAATTACCGCCGCTCAGATAAAGCCCGGTTTTATCAAGAACAAAAGAAGGTGGTATCTAATAAAGGCACCTTTACCGGTAACGTGCAAACCTTCGATGTTATTTCGGCCTATTATTTTGCCCGAAGCCTCGACATGACTCAAGTAACCAAGGGGCAAAAATTTACCATGAGCTATTTTTTAACAAATGGCATTTCGCAATTAGACATTGAATATGTGGGTAAAGAAGTAGTAAAAACAGCCCTAGGGACTTTCAATTGTTTAAAATTTAGTCCTTCTATAGAACCAGGGCGCATCTTCAGAAAAGATAGTAAACTCTACTTATGGATAACCGATGACAACAACCGAATTCCGGTAAAGGCACACGTTGAAGTTTTGGTTGGTTCCATCAGTATGGAGTTAACTAGTGCCAGTGGATTGAAATATCCGCTTCTTGGCAAAAAAGGATCATGATAGAAGTGCAACACACCTTGGTACACGAAGACGTCGTGTCCGAAAATTTTGTGTGTAATCTCAATCGCTGCAAAGGTGCATGTTGCATCGAGGGCGATGCCGGAGCTCCTCTCCTAAAATCAGAATTAGCCGTTTTAGAAGAGATATATCCGCTTATAAAACCATTAATGACTGAAAAAGGCATTGAGGCAGTAGAAAATTATGGCACCCATGTGATAGATGCCGATGGCGATTATACCACCCCTTGCGTAGATCAAGTGAAAGAATGTGCTTATGTAACTTGGGAAAACGGTATTACCAAATGTACGATCGAAAAGGCTTATGAAGCAGGCATAGTGCATTGGAAAAAACCAATTTCGTGCCATTTGTACCCCATTCGTATTACCAATTATCCCGAATTTGATGTCTTGCACTACGATCGCTGGCATATTTGCAGTTCGGCTTGTTCTTTTGGTAAAGAATTGAAAGTACCCGTTTATAGTTTTCTAAAAGAACCCCTTATTCGCTTATACGGAGAGGCCTGGTATCAAGAACTAGAGAAAAAAGTGCATTCTGTGCAATAAAACTCTTATTTTTGAGCAGTAAAATACGCAACCCATTGAAAGGAATTATTTTAGCCGGAGGTTCTGGCACCCGTTTGCATCCCTTAACGCTGGCCGTAAGCAAGCAATTAATGCCTGTATACGACAAGCCGATGATTTATTATCCGCTGTCTACCTTACTTTCTGCAGGTATTCGAGAAATTCTCATCATTTCCACTCCGCACGATTTACCGCATTTTGAGAAATTATTGGGCGATGGGAAAAATCTAGGTTGTTCCTTTTCGTATGCTGAGCAGGCTGTGCCAAATGGCTTGGCCCAAGCCTTTGTAATTGGTGCCGATTTTATTGGTACCGATGATGTAGCCCTCATTTTAGGCGACAATATTTTCTATGGAGATAGCATGGCCAGTTTAATGCAAGGAAGCACCAAGCCCGAGGGAGGGCTTGTTTTTGCCTATCAGGTAGCCGATCCGGAGCGCTATGGCGTAGTGGAGTTTAACGAACGTTTAGAGGCGGTTTCTATTGAAGAAAAACCCAAAAATCCGAAATCAAATTATGCGGTTCCGGGATTATATTTTTACGATAATTCGGTGGTGCAATTGGCAAAAAGTATACAACCCTCTGCCCGTGGTGAATATGAAATTACCGATATTAATAAGGCCTATTTAGCACAAGGTAAACTTAAAGTAGCCGTTTTGAGCAGAGGTACTGCCTGGTTAGATACCGGGACCTTTGCTTCGCTTATGCAAGCCGGACAGTTTGTTCAAGTAATTGAAGAACGCCAAGGCTTAAAAGTAGGTTGCATTGAAGAAATAGCCTACCAGCAAGGGTTTATAACTAAACAACAACTACTAAGCTTAGCCGAGCCATTACTTAAAAGTGGTTACGGTCAATATCTTTTAAAAATAAGCAAGCATTAAGCTTGTTTCACGATAAAAACATGAAGAAAGTTGCGTTAATTACGGGAATTACCGGTCAAGATGGAGCCTATTTAGCCGAACTGTTATTAAAAAAAGGCTACGAAGTGCACGGCATTAAACGGAGAGCATCTTCTTTTAATACCGAACGCATAGATCATTTATACCAAGATCAGCACGAAGCCGATATTCGTTTTAAATTACATTACGGCGATTTAACCGATGCGACTAACCTTATTCGGATTATACAAGAAACACAACCCGATGAAATTTATAATTTAGCCGCTCAAAGCCACGTTAAAGTGAGTTTCGAAACTGCTGAATATACCGCCAATGTAGATGCTGTTGGCCCCTTACGCATTTTAGAAGCGGTGCGCATTTTAGGCTTAACAGCTAAAACTCGTATTTACCAAGCCTCTACTTCTGAGTTATATGGCTTGGTACAAGCCGTGCCACAGAGTGAAACCACGCCTTTCTATCCACGGTCGCCCTATGCAGTAGCTAAATTATACGGCTATTGGATTACGGTTAATTACCGAGAAGCCTATGGCATGTATGCCTGCAATGGTATCTTGTTTAACCACGAGAGTCCGGTACGTGGCGAAACCTTTGTAACTCGTAAAATTACCAGAGCTGTAGCTAAAATAGCTTTAGGTTTGCAAGAAACGGTTTATTTAGGAAATCTCTCAGCTCAACGAGATTGGGGGCATGCCAAAGATTATGTAGAAGCCATGTGGCGTATTTTGCAACAAGATGTAGCCGAAGATTATGTAATTGCCACGGGCGTAACCACTACGGTTCGCGATTTTGTGCGCTTAGCCTTTGAAGAAATAGGTATTGAAATTGAATTTAGTGGTAAAGGAGCCCAAGAAAAAGGGGTAATTATTCATGTAGATGAAGGGAAATGCAGCGCACTTGGTCTCACTGCAGAACAATTTAAGTTAGGCACCACGGTAGTAAAAGTAGACCCAACCTATTTCCGACCTACCGAAGTAGATTTATTGCTTGGCGATCCATCAAAAGCCAATAAACAATTGGGATGGACACCAGAATATGATTTGCCAGCTTTGGTAAAAGATATGGTACTTTCTGATTTACAGTTAATGAAGAAGGATGAATACCTTAATAAAGGGGGCTTTACTACTAATAATTATTACGAATAGGCCTAATTGAGTCTGTTTAAGTAAAAGCCACGAGAAATCGTGGCTTTTTTATTTCCTGCTAATTTATATACCTATAAAAACATACGTTTAAATACGTACCTTATTTATAGTACCTAAAAATAGGTATACAAATATATCAATTTTCAATACTAAGAAATGATTAGGAATAGTGCTAAGAAGCGATTGTTGCGGTAGTACGAGCGGTGGCTAGTTTACGCACCGTTTTGGCTATACTAGCCGCATCGTAGCCACATTCTGCCCATAGCTCTGGTTGTTCTCCGTGTTCTACGTAAGCATCTGGAATGCCTAAACGAATAAGTTGGGCACTATAGCCATGATCGGCCATAAATTCTAATACCGCCGAGCCCATACCACCTTGAATGCATCCATCTTCTACCGTAATTACTTTCTGATAGTTTTTAAATACTTCGTGTAAGAGTTTTTCGTCGAGTGGTTTTACAAAACGAATATCGTAATGAGCCGGATGTAAACCTTCGGCATTGAGTTCTTTGCAAGCACTTACGGCCTCGTTGCCAATATGGCCAATACTTAAAATAGCTACTTCTTCACCATCGCAAATTTTGCGGCCTGTTCCTACTTTAATGGCTTTTAAAGGGCGTTTCCATTCGGGCATAACACCATTACCACGAGGATAGCGAATAGAGAATGGACCCATGTTTTCTTGTTGAGCGGTAAACATCAGGTTGCGCAATTCTTCCTCGTTCATAGGCGCCGAAACTACCATGTTTGGAATGCAACGCATATAGGCCAAATCATATGCACCGTGGTGTGTTGGGCCATCGGCACCGGCCAATCCACCTCTATCTAAACAAAATACTACGTTTAGTTTTTGAATAGCCACATCATGTATTACCTGATCGTAGGCCCGTTGCATAAAGCTGGAATAGATATTACAGAAAGGCACCATGCCTTGCGTGGCTAAACCAGCCGAAAATGTAACGGCATGTTGTTCGGCAATACCCACATCAAACGCTCGGTTGGGCATGGCTTTCATCATAATATTAAGTGAACAACCCGATGGCATAGCAGGGGTAACGCCCATAATTTTAGGATTTTGTTCAGCTAATTCTACGATGGTATGGCCAAAAACATCTTGGTATTTAGGGGCCTGTGGTTTATCGCTTACCGATTTTTTAATCTCTCCAGTAATTTTATCGAATAAGCCTGGTGCATGCCATTTGGTTTGATCTTTTTCGGCCAAGGCATAGCCTTTACCTTTTACGGTAACGCAATGCAAAAGTTTAGGGCCCGGTATATCTTTTAAATCTGTAAGAATTTTAACCAAATGATTTACATCGTGACCATCAATAGGGCCAAAGTAGCGGAAATTGAGCGCTTCAAAGAAGTTGCTTTTTTTAAGCAAGGTACCTTTGATGCTTTTTTCAATTTTTTTCACCATTTCGTGTGCATTGGGTCCTAACGATGAAATTTTATTAAGTACCTGAGAAACATCTTCACGAAATCGATTATAAGTTTTAGAGGTGGTAATATCGGCTAAATATTCTTTTAAAGCCCCCACATTGGGGTCAATAGACATGCAGTTATCATTCAAAATCACCAATAAATTGGAATTTTCAATGCCTGCATGGTTTAAGGCTTCAAACGCTAAGCCTGCTATTAAAGCACCATCGCCAATAACGGCAACGTGTTGTTTTTCGGCATCACCTTGGTATACCGATGCAACCGCCATACCCAACGCAGCCGAAATAGAAGTAGACGAATGGCCCACGCCAAAAGTATCGTATTCGCTTTCGGAACGCTTCGGAAATCC
>CANGZX010000006.1 GCA_947458775.1 Sphingobacteriaceae bacterium
CATACCGGTATTGGAACCTTTGATTCCCATTTTATGCTCTTCGGGATTCATAGTGATGCCCCCGAAACCTTTCTCTACAATAAATGCGGTTAGATTTTCATCGTCTTCAATTTTGGCAAACACAATAAATACATCGGCAAAACCACCGTTGGTAATCCACATTTTTTGGCCAGTAATTAAATAATGAGTGCCCTCTTTATTCAATACCGCTTTAGTACGTCCCGAATTGGCATCGGACCCCGAGTTTGGTTCGGTTAAGCAATAAGAGGCTTTCCACTCTCCGCTAGCTAATTTGGGAACATATTTTGTTTTTTGGGCTTCGTTGCCATAATATAAAATGGGCAAGGTACCAATACCGGTATGCGCCGAAATGGCTACGGCAAAGGAGTGGCCGGCACCAACAATATCGGCCACCAACATGGAGGTGTTGAAGTTTTTACCAAAACCACCGTATTCTTCGGGAATAGAAACGGCCAATAGGCCCAGTTCGCCCGCTTTATCTAGTAAACTTGGCATCAAGCCTTCCTCCAGCTTATCAATGCGGTCTAAATTTGGGTTAACTTCTGTCTGCAAAAAATCTTCGCAGGTTTTTTTAATCATTAACTGTTCTTCGTCAAACTCTTCGGGAATGAAAATGTCTGCCGCTTCAGTGTCTTTGATGATGAATTCACCACCTTTTGTATGCGTTTTTTCCATGATATATTGATTTATAGCAGTTCGAAAATACCTGCTGCTCCTTGGCCAGTACCTACACACATAGTTACCATGCCATATTTTTTATTTCTTGCTTTTAGTTCGTTGAGTATTTGTACGGTTAATTTGGCACCTGTACAACCCAGGGGGTGCCCCAGGGCAATGGCTCCACCATTTACATTCACGATATCGGTATTTAAACCTAAGGTGTTTATAATGGCTAAAGATTGCGAAGCAAAGGCCTCATTCAATTCAATTAAATCCAACTGATCTTGTTTCATGCCTGCTTTTTTCAAAGCCAAGGGAATAGCTTCAATCGGACCAATACCCATAATACGGGGAGGAACGCCTGCTACACCATAACTAACCAAACGGGCAATTGGCTGCACGCCTAATTGTTTTAGCATACTCTCCGAAACTACCAATACAAAGGCAGCACCATCAGATGTTTGCGACGAATTACCAGCCGTAATGCTTCCATTGGCAGCAAAAACTGGTTTCAATTTGGCCAATTTTTCGATGCTCGTATCCGCTCTCGGACCTTCGTCGGTATCTACCACATAATCTCGAGTTTTCTTTTTCAAATTGGCATCCACATAATTCTCGGTAATGCTAATGGGCAATACACCGGCTTTTAAACGTCCGCTTTCTAAACCTTTCATTGCTTTTTGGTGAGAATTAAAGGCAAATTCATCTTGCGCTTCTCTACTCACTTTGTAATCGTTGGCAACGGCTTCGGCAGTTAGGCCCATGCCCCAATACCATTCGGGGTGTGCTTTGGCAACCTCGGGGTTGGGCACCAATTTCCAGCCGCCAAAAGGCATTCCCGACATCACTTCTACCCCACCGGCCACAATACAATTGGCCATACCCGAACGAATTTTTGCTACTGCCGTGGCAATAGTTTCTAAGCCGGATGCGCAATAGCGGTTCATGGTTACACCGGGAACTTTATCGGTATTTAAACCCATTAATGAAACCATACGAGCAATGTTTAAGCCTTGCTCGGCTTCGGGGGTGGCATTACCCACAATCACGTCGTCTATTTGTTCTTTATCTAAATTAGGAACCGATGCTACTAAAGCTTTAACTACTTCGGCAGCCAATTCATCGGCTCTTGTAAATCGGAAAACTCCTTTGGGGGCTTTGCCCACCGCGGTACGGTATCCTGCTATGATGTATGCTTCTTGCATGATTCTCCTTATTTAATTTCTTAATGGTTTGCCCTTGGTGATGATACTTTGAATACGTTCCAAGGTTTTCTTTTCTCCGCAAAGCGATAAAAAAGCTTCCCGCTCTAAATCGAGCAAATACTGTTCGCTTACCATACTTGGTGCCGACAAATCACCACCACACATCACGTAGCCTAGTTTTTCAGAGATTTTTTTATCGTGTTCCGAAATGTAATTTCCGGCAAACATGGAGTTGGCACCTGCGTATACAATGCCCAAACCCGATTTGCCCAATACTTTTATATCCGTACGACGCACCGGTTGTGTATATCCGGCATCGGCTAGCTCCAAGGCTTTTATTTTGGCATCGGCTATTAAACGACTGCGGTTCATGGTGATGCTATATTTACCTGCTTTTAAATAACCTAAATCGGCCGCCTCGGCACCCGAGGTAGAAACCTTGGCCATGGCAATGGTCAAAAAGCGATCTTTTAATACATTTTGATCTATTTGGCCATCTTTCAATTCATCAGAAACCCGTAGCGCAAATTCTTTGGTACCGCCACCTCCGGGAATTAAGCCTACACCAAACTCCACTAAGCCCATATAGGTTTCGGCATTAATCTGTACGTGATCGGCATGGAGTGAAAATTCGCAACTGCCACCTAAAGTTAAATTGTGAGGCGCCACTACCACCGGAATACTCGAATAGCGCAAGCGCATGGAGGTATTTTGAAAAGCCCGAATGGCCATATTAATTTCGTCCCACTCTTGCTCAATGGCAGCCATAAAAATCATCCCGATGTTGGCACCGGCAGAAAAATTGGCCCCATCGTTTCCGATAACCAATCCACGGAAATCTTTTTCGGCCAAATCAACGGCTTTATTTATCCCTTGAATCACATCGCCACCAATGGTATTCATTTTGGTATGAAATTCTAGATTGATGATACCATCGCCCAAATCGGTGATGGTGGTACCGCTATTTTTCCAAATGGTTTTGCTAGCCCGAATGTTATCTAAAATAATAAAGGCATCGGTGCCTGGTATGGCTTTGTAGCTTTTACTCGGAATGTCGTAGTATTTTTTTAGGCCATCTTCTACTTTATAAAAAGAAGTATGCCCAGCAGCAAGCATTTCGTGTACCCAAGGGGCAGCTTCATTGCCTTGCGTTTTCATTCCAGCAACGGCTTCGCTGATGCCAATGGCATCCCACACTTCAAATGGACCCAATTCCCAACCAAAGCCAGCACGCATGGCATCGTCTATGCGGTACAATTCATCCGAAATTTCGGGAATGCGGTCCGATACATATTCGAATAAGCCGAAGAAGGCGGTTCTAAAGAATTCGCCGGCTCGGTCTGTGCCCTTGGCATAGGCCTTCATCCGATCGCGGAGGTTATCAATTAATTTTAAACCATCCAGAGTGGCCGATTTTACTTTTTCTTGCGGACGGTATTCGAGTGTTTTTAAATCGAGGGCTAAAATTTCGCTCTTGCCGTTTTCGCCTTTTACTTTTTTATAAAATCCTTGCTTGGTTTTATCGCCCAACCAATTGTTTTCTTTCATTTTTAACACATAGCCCGGCAACTGAAAAAGAGCATGTGCTTTATCGTTGGGTACGTTTTGGTACAAGCCGTTGGCTACGTTAATCATGGTATCCAAGCCTACTACGTCGGTGGTACGAAAAGTTGCCGATTTGGGGCGACCCAATACCGGACCGGTATATTTATCTACCTCTTCTACTTTTAAATCCATTTTCTCCACCAAGTGCAATAAAGACATGATGGAATACACACCTACTCTATTAGCAATAAATGCTGGCGTATCTTTACACAAAACCGTAGTTTTACCCAAAAACTGGTCGCCGTAGTGCATCAGAAAATCTACAATTTCCGGATCGGTATGGGGTGTTGGAATAATTTCTAATAAGCGTAAGTATCTTGGCGGATTAAAAAAGTGGGTTCCACAGAAATGTTTTTGAAAATCTTCGGAACGTCCTTCGGCCATTAAATGAATGGGAATACCCGAAGTATTAGAGGTTATTAAGGTACCCGGCTTGCGAAATTGTTCTACCTGCTCGTATACCTTTTTCTTAATATCTAGGTTTTCTACCACCACTTCAATCGTCCAATCGCAGGTGGCAATGTCTTTCATGTTATCGGTAAAATTACCGGTACTAATTCGGCTAAGGCTCCGCTTGGTAAATATGGGCGATGGGTTCGATTTTACTGCTGTTTCTAAAGCCGCATTTACAATTTTATTGCGCACCGCCGGATGCTCCAAGTTAAGGCCTTTGGCTTGTTCTTCGGGTGTAAGCTCTTTGGGAGCGATATCTAACAGCAATACTTCTAGGCCAATATTGGCAAAATGGCAGGCAATACGAGAACCCATGATTCCCGAGCCCAATACGGCTACTTTTTTAATCGTTCTTTTCATAGTCCAGATGTAGGGTGATAGGCCAGCGTGAGCTGGTTTATTTTTTGCAAAGCCGCAATCAACTGCTGGCGCTCTTTTTGTTGTAAATGGATATTCAAATACTCGTTAAACTTGCGTACTACTTCTTTGGCTTTTTGGCGTTGTTCTTTACCAAAATCGGTGAGGTAAATTTTTACCGAACGTTTGTCTTCTGGCGAAACCTTACGGTAAATTAAACCCAAGCCCTCCATGTTATTTAACATTCGCGATAAGCTGGTAGATTTTACGCCCAACAAACTAGCAATTTGAGAAACTGCTGTACCCTCATCGTGAATATTAATAAGGGCATAGCCCAGGGCTTGTGTAATACCAAAACCCGAAGCAATTTGGTTATAGGTATTGGCTACATTTTGCCAAACCACTTTTAAAAAGTAATCAACGGTTTCCTCGGGTTTCATTTATTACTATGCTAGCATAACAAATATAGGATTTCAAAATTAATATGCTAGCATAGTAATTGATTTTTTAAATTTTATTGTGGAGTATTTGATACCTTTGTTCAGAAAGGCATACTTATGAAAGAAATTACCGTAAAAGAACTTAAGCGTAAATTAGATAAGCAAGAAGATTTTCAGCTGATAGATGTTCGGGAAGAGTTTGAATATGAAGTATCTAACCTAAACGGAGAAAATATTCCATTAGGCGGATTGCTGTTAGAAGTAGAGAAAATTGCCACCGATAAACCCGTAATTATACATTGTCGCAGTGGCGCACGCAGTGCGGCTGCCGTTATGCAATTAGAGGCACAAGGATTTACCAAATTGTATAATTTAAAAGGAGGCATTCTTGCTTGGGCTCAAGAAATTGATCCGAACATGCCGGTTTACTAGTATGATTTTCAAAGTTTTACTCAACGTATTGTTAAATATTGGTATCATGGTACTCACACTTAGCACCTATTGGGCGGCTAAAGGACAACATTACGGTATTACGGCGGCAGCACTTTTTTCACTGGCCTTGCTTATTTTCTTAAAAGCTAGGTTATTGAAAAACATAAAAAGCCTATCAAAAAAAGATTAAATTTCACTTAAACAACTAATACTATGTTTTTACTCATTTTAGGCCTTGTTGCCTTAATCGTAGGGTTCCAATTGTCTCGTGCAGATAACCCTGTTCAAAAATTTAGCAACCCACTGCGTATTGCAGGTGTTATCTTACTTTTAGTAGGTGCTTCCGTATCTATGTTTAAGGTTATTGATGCCGGGCAAGTAGGTGTTAAAACCTTATTTGGTAAGGTAGAAAACGATGTATTATACAGCGGATTAAATGTGATAAACCCTTTGGTAGAAGTAACCACCTTTGATACTAAAACACAAAATTATACCATGTCGGGCATTCATGATGAAGGCACTAAATCTGGCGACGACGCCATTCGAGTTTTATCATCTGATGGATTGGAAGTAACCATTGATCTTTCTGTTTTATTTAAAGTTAGAGCTACCGAAGCACCACGTATTTTAAAAGAGATTGGTAACGATTATTTGGATAAAATTGTCCGCCCAATTTCCCGTACCGCCATTCGCGATAATGCAGTGTATTACGAAGCAGTAGCTTTATATTCTACCAAACGTCAGGAATTTCAGGATAAAATTTTTAAAACCATTAACGAGAGTTTTGCTAAACGGGGTTTAGTTTTAGAGCAATTATTAGTCCGCAATATCACCCTACCCGAATCGGTAAAGAAAAGTATTGAGTCTAAAATTAATGCCGAACAGGATGCCCAAAAGATGACCTTCGTTTTGCAAAAAGAACGTCAAGAGGCAGAGCGTAAACGAGTAGAAGCGCAAGGTATTGCCGATTATCAGCGTATTTTATCTACGGGCTTAAGCGATAAACAATTGCAGTACGAAGCCATAAAAGCACAAAAAGAAATTGCTTTATCGCCAAATACTAAAATCATTATTATGGGGAATAGCAAAGGGGCGCCGGTGATTATTGGGAATAACTAAGTTTTACCATGCAAGATTTTAGATCGCCCAAACAAAAATTGTTTGGGCGTTTTTTAGTTACTAAGTCGGTAATGGAGACCGATTTTGAGGTAGCGGGAGAAAACAAGATTTGTACCTCCTTTCCACCCAAGTTTATAGTCCATAATACCAGTAGAATAACCAAAACCCATACCCAATTTCTTTTTAAAAACAACTAGCTGAAAAGAGTGCCGTAAATCAAATGCCGTTGTTGAGTGCCCATTTATATAGCTAGCAGTTTGACCATCCGAAGATTTTGATTTGTAATTTTCTATCGCTTCTCCCAAATTTAAAGCACACCCTAGACCTCCCTTTAAATAAATTGAAAAAGAACGAATACTAATAGTATAATCTAAATAAGGACTAAGGGTAAAAAAATTATGCCTAAGTAATGATCTACCTGTCCATGATACATTATTTAAATCTTGATAATTAAAGGGAGCTCGGCTTTGAAGAGACTCAATATCTACATCTAATCCGTACTGTAGGTGATGAATATTCTTTCTTTGTAAACTTAACCCAATACCATAAGACAACCCTCCCTTTGAACCATATTTATTATGGAGGTCAGAAAGAATACTTGCACCTTCCCCAGCAAAATGGAAAATACCTGAGTTAAGATTGGCATTAATTTCCCATTTCTGAGCGTAGCTTGAAATAAAAAAAGTTAAAAGAAGAATTGATATGGTTATTTTTTTCACGATGTGCTAGTTTAAGGATGAATGTTAACAAATGCATCATTATAATATTGGAAATTGTTGGGACCAACTGGTAAATTCCAATTGTATGTAGTATACCATCCGTTATAATCGGCACCCCCACTGGTTTCATGCCAACCCCAATTAAGATGGAAATAAAGATACCCTCCATAACAAGGAGAAATAGCCTCATAAAAACCATCAGCTATCCATTCATGACAATTATATGGGATATGAAAGAACAGGTAATCATGTCTATCTTCACACCCTCCTAATAAAACGGGCCACCCTTTCTTTAAATTATTTAGAGTTGTATTATAAATATTAAAATCATTCCAAATTCTATCTATGGAATTAATCCCAAAGTAAGCTTTGAGCACATTATCAATCTTGCCACCGTTTACCGATGATGATTCACATCCCCAATCCATATCTATATATATTCCAATATTGTGCATCAATTTTTGGACTTCAACATTTCCTGAGGAATTGGGCATTGAGTTATAATCATAAAAGGGTGAACTTTTCCAATAACGGATTACTTGGGCCATGGCTGTGGCTACACATCCTGTCCAGGGTCGATCATTCCCCGTTTGAAAACAACCATAATTAACATTCGGATTTATTAAATTATTATAGGACTTTCCTTGGCCCCACGTAACGGGTATTAGTGGTCCTACATTTGTAATAATCCACTGTTCACAATCCTCCTCTGGTTCAATAATAATTGAATTAGGTTCTGTTTTAGTCCGTGATATAGTGGGTGACTTTAACTCCATTTCTATATCACTTGTAAGATTTAGGCCATACTGTTTTATATACTGTTTCCATGCAGCTATCCCAATCCTAGAATTATCATATAATTCATCTCGAACTATTTCTACATTTTCTATAGTTTTTTGAACCCACATAATAAAGCCTGCAGGCACAGTATCTCTTTTTGCTTCTCCGGTTGGCACATAGGCCAAAATAGGCTGCAAGGTATACTCAGCTGAAACGAAAACAAAGCCACCCTGGGTGTAATTAAACAAATAAATAGCTGGTTTTTTATTTTTATCAAAAAAGGTATAGCTATTTTTAATCTCTCTCAGCCTAAGAGGCGTTATCATTCTCGTATCGCTTATAAATGATTTTTTTAGGGTGTCACTAGAATTTTTGAAGAATTGCTCTCCATCGAATTTTTCTGCAACCTGACGAGCAAAATATTCGGGGACTACTCCCCTATTAATTAAAGCCGAGTTAACATTACGCTCTTTCTGGCAATCGAAAAGCGTAAATAAGGCAATCATACAAATAAGAGATGCCTTAAATAGAAGGGTATATCTTTTTTTCATAATGATTAATTTTATTAGTTTAAAAATAATATTATTTAACTAAATATAAAAAATAGTTTTTTAAAAATATATTCCCTAGTAACACCTAGGCCGAAACTCAAAATGGGGTAATAGAATCAATTATGTACCTTTACGGGATGGACTTTACGCTTTACCAACCCTTTAAAACTCTGCAATTTGATGCAAAACACTGCTTTTTAAGTGGGCAGGCCCTAGTATCTTCCGAAGAAGAAAAAGGCGTGTTTGCGCCTTGGTTTTTGCAAGCCTTTGGCTTATCGGTTCGGCCGTTTAAATTATTGGATGAAAGTATCGCCACCTATCAAGCACTTAAGGTTCCTTGCAGTAGTGCTGTGTATGAAGAGGCCATAGCTCCGCTAGAAGCCGAAATACAAGAGGCTTTTTTGAAAGGTTATGAAGGGCTAAAAGAAGTTTCGGAAATTAAACTTTTTCAGTGGATAGCCAAACTTTTATATGGTATTATTTACCACGAAATTAAACAAGGCATTCGTCAACAAAAAACCCTTGGCGAAGCTTTTACATTATCGCAGGCTATGGCGCATAAGTTCGGGAACTTGCATATAATGCTGCAATCGCTCATTCAACCTATTAACTTCGAAGAACCTAAACCTTGGAGCATTCAGATGTTTAAGTTGGCACAAGAAGATAATTTTTTTAGTTACCGCGATGAGTTAAATACCTTAAGCTTTAGCTTGCGTGCCCACGATTTTGGCATTATTGCTTGCTTGCAAGATAATGGTACCAATGCGCAATACCACCACGGAATATTGGAAATTTGTGATGATCAGACACTAAGTCCGGCTCAGTTTGAAGAGCTCTGTGCTCGTTTTTTTTATTCGGCCTATTTATTTAACCGCCTACCCGAATATGCCGTACTTCCAACTTCCGAGACCATATTTATAGAGGCAATGCCGCTTCAAGGCATAAGCAGTAAACCCATTTTTGATGTTTGGGATGTGAAAACCTACGGACAAGTACTCGAAAATTTCTGCAAACCTTGGGGTTTTACCCTTCTCGAAATTATTAAAGATCCGGAAAAGCCGATGAGTTTTTTAATCGATGAAGCTGGCGCCTTTCAACAGCAGCCACTCCACTAATTATCTGCCTAACAGTTGGCCCAAAAAGTAGGGCACAATATCTGGGTGATACAAAACCGTAATACTTACACCTGCCAAGGCCCCGTAAAAATGCGCATCGTGGTTTATATGATCACTTGAATTACGAGAAGCGTACCAGCAATAACCCAAAAACAGAAATCCATACAACACTGCCGGAATGGGAATAGGCAATGGGAAAATCATCATTTTGGTAAGCGGATAAAATAAGATGTAGCTAAACACCACCGCACAAACCGCTCCCGATGCGCCTAAACTATTGTACCAAAAATCATTTTTATGTTTTATAATAGAACCTAAATCACTCAATACTAAACTAAGTACATACAAGCCTGCAAATTGCCAGTGGCCAAAGCTGCTTAAAGAAGCTAAGGTTTGCTCTAAAGGGAAAGCGAAGAAATAAAAGGAGAGCATATTTACGAGCAAATGTCCCCAATCTTTATGAATTAAGCCGCTGGTAAACACCGAGTACACCCGTTGTCCTCGGCTTACACTATACGGATGTAGCATAAACTTGCCGTAAACCTCGTGGTTGGAGAAGGCGTAAATACTCGTGATAACCGTAAATAATAAAACTATACTAGCTACCGGAGTTTGGCTTAAATATTCTTGCATGATACTTAATTTAAAATTCTTCCTATCGGATAGCGATTAACCGTTTTTTCTAAATAATCAGAATGACGATAGACCCAATCTAACTGTGCAGAGCCACTTTTGGCCAGAGCTTCATTTTGTGCTTTTGCTTCTTCCAATTGTTTCCGTAATTCAGGATTTTTTTTCAGAATTTCTGCTCCAGTATCTTCAAACACATAAGCCGAAAAATATTCCTTTTGACCCAAAATACTATCGAAAAAATTCCAAGCAAAAAAAGAATCTACACCTTGTGGTTCTAGAGTTTCTACAATATATCTGTTTTGTGGTTGATTTACCCAAACCACATAATCGCCGGCATAAAATTGCAGCGCTTGTTCTTGTGCTTTCACTGTTACTTGGCTGTGTACGTAATGACCTTCGTACGGCTTAGCCCCTGTTTTATAATCTACAATGGTGTACATTTCTAACTTAAACAAACTATCTTTTTTTAGGCGCTCTAGTGTTACCCCATTGAGTTGCAATAGGCTAATTACCTTTTGCCAAGCTTGTGGAATAATATAGGCTTTAGGTGCTTGCACGCTTAATGTAGCTTCGTAATGGTTAAACCAAGGAATGGTTTTCTCGTAAGGTTTTGTTCTATCGTAATATAATCTATTTTGACCGCTAATTTCGCTGGATTTATAACCAGCTTCAAAACCTTTAAAACGCAAACTATCTACCCGTTTTCCATCAAGTTTCCAGTTTAATGCAAATTGCGTTTGTTGAGCTGCTTGCGCCAAAGCTTGCGCCCTCACTTTGCCAATTTCGGTGGCATG
>CANGZX010000007.1 GCA_947458775.1 Sphingobacteriaceae bacterium
CATCAAACAATTCTTTAACAATGCCTTTACTGCCTAAAAATTTAATACGGAAGCTTTCTAGCTCTTCGGTAGTGGCAGGGCTAAATTGATTGATTTCGGCGGTGTATTGGTCGAGTTTTGCTTGCATTGTTTGGTATAAGTTTTTGGCTAAAGCCCAAAATAACAGTTTTATTTAATAACCCCCAACTCTTTGCCCACTTTGGTAAAGGCGGCAATGGCCTCGTCGAGGTGTGCTTGTGTATGTGCGGCAGACAATTGTACCCGAATACGGGCTTTCCCTTGGGCTACAACCGGGTAGTAAAACCCGATGACATAAATGCCTTCTTCGAGCATGTGGGCTGCAAAGCTTTGAGCCAGCTTGGCATCGTAAAGCATTACAGGTACAATGGGGTGTATGCCCGGTTTAATGTCAAAGCCAGCTTCGGTCATTTTGCTTCGGAAATATTGAGTATTGAACTCCAATTTATCGCGTAATTCGGTGGTTTCGCTTAACATATCTAATACTGCAATAGAACCGCCTACAATAGAAGGAGCCAGGGTGTTCGAAAATAAATAAGGACGTGAGCGTTGGCGCAATAAGTCGATAATTTCTTTTCGGCCGGAGGTAAAACCGCCCGAAGCGCCACCCAGGGCTTTGCCCAAAGTACCTGTAATAATATCAATTTGGCCCATTACGCCGTGGTGCTCGTGAGTACCGCGACCGGTTTTTCCCAGAAAGCCCGAACAATGGCATTCAT
Source organism: Sphingobacteriaceae bacterium (assembly GCA_947458775.1). GTDB lineage: Bacteria > Bacteroidota > Bacteroidia > Sphingobacteriales > Sphingobacteriaceae > JAIPAN01. The sequence goes on from CANGZX010000007.1 coordinate 738, forward strand.
CAATCATAACCAAGGCTTGGTATTGTTCGGCTAAAGCGCAAATTTTATCTAATTGGGCAATGGTGCCATCCATAGAAAAAGCGCCATCGGTTACAATAATACGGTGGCGTAGGTTTTGGGTAGCTTGTAATTGGGTTTCCAAATCAGCCATATCGTCGTGTTTGTAGCGGTAGCGTTGGGCTTTGCACAAACGTACGCCATCAATAATAGAGGCGTGGTTTAATTCATCAGAAATAATGGCATCTTGTTCGTTAAACAAAGGTTCAAAAACACCTCCATTGGCATCAAAAGCGGCGGCATATAAAATGGTGTCTTCGGTGCCTAAAAATTCGGATAGTTTACGTTCCAATTCTTTATGAATGTCTTGCGTGCCACATATGAAACGTACCGATGATAATCCATAACCACGACTATCGATGGTGTCTTTTGCAGCGGCTATGACCCGGGGATGCGAACTAAGACCTAAATAATTGTTTGCACAAAAGTTGAGTACCTGCTTGTCGCCCTGCACCGAAATTTCGGCACCTTGCGCCGACGTAATGATGCGCTCTTGTTTGTATAAACCAGCTTCTTTAATACTGCTCAGTTCTTGCTGAAGAACGGGTTGTAGAGTTTTGTACATACCTTTGTAATTAAACCGTAAAATTAAGCAATTCGGGCTAAAATTTTTTATGTTTTTTCATGGTGAATGGTGCAACTCTTACCAGATAAATAGCATCTTTACAGTATCTTCAAATATTCATGAAACTACGTTACCTATTCTTCTTTTTATTGCTAAGCCAAGTCCTATTTGGGCAAACGGTGCTCATAACTGGTAAAGTGACCGATACCAAAGGGCAGCCCATTTCTTTTGCCAGTGTGTATGTAAAAGGGACAACGGTGGGCACTTCCGCTAATTCGGAGGGTTTGTATCAATTACGCGTAAAGCAGGGCAGTTTAGAATTGATGGTGCGGGCTGTGGGCTATCAACAATATAGCCAAGCCCTTTCGCTAGTGGCCGATACCAAACTTAATTTCACTTTACAGCCCGAGGCCTATCAATTAAGTGATGTGGTGATTAAGGCTAATGCAGAAGACCCGGCTTATGCCATCATTCGTCAAGCAATAAAAAATCGCAAGTCGCACTTAACTGAGGTAAAAGCCTATACGGCCGAGGTATACATTAAGGGGATGCAAAAATTATTGGCTGCTCCTAAAAAATTTATGGGTTTAAATATCGATGATTTGGGCAAGCAGTTGGGCTTGGATTCTAACCGAAGAGGAATTATTTACCTATCTGAATCGGAATCGAAATTAAGCTACCAACAACCGAACCAATACCGCGAAGAAATGCTTTCTTCGAAGACTTCGGGCAATAATAGGGCCTTTAGTTTTAACCGTGCTACCGATTTAAAAGTTAATTTTTATGAGAATTATCAAAGTTGGGAAGGCTTGAGTTTACGCCCACTGGTATCGCCTATAGCTGATGATGCTTTTTTATATTATACCTATAAATTTTTGGGTAATACTGTAGAAAATGGGGAAATGGTGAATAAAATTCAGGTAATACCCAAAAGGGCTTCCGATCCGGTATTTCGAGGTAACATCTATATTTTAGAAGATTCGTGGCGTATTTATAGTACCGACTTGTATTTGAGCAAAGACAATAACCTGAACTTTGTGGACACGTTGAAAATTAAGCAAGATTTTATTCCAACGGGTGCTGATGGCTGGATGCCGGCTTCGGTAAAAATGGAGTTCAACGGTGGTTTTATGGGCTTTTCTTTTGGAGGATATTTTGTAGCTGTATTTAAAAACTACCAATTAGAGCCCGCTTTCGAAAAAAATAGTTTTAGAGAAGCCCTCCGAATAACTAGAGAAGTTAACAAAAAAGATTCTACGTATTGGGAACGGTCGCGGCCGATACCCTTAACAGATGAGGAGACCATTGACTATTTGAAAAAAGAAACGTTGGCTGCTAAACGGGAATCTAAACCGTATTTAGATTCTTTAGATAGTAAAAGTAATATCTTTAAGCCGATGCGTTTTTTGCTGGGTTCTGGATATACCCATAGCAATCGATTTAAGAAAGAATACTTCCGATTAAGTTCGTTATTGTGGTCTACTTTTTACAATACGGTAGAAGGCTTTGGATTAAACTACGGTGCCACTTATGTAAAGCAAATAGATAGTTTAAGTAATAAATGGGTGCGTTATTCTGCAAATGTGCGTTATGGTTTTGCCAATCAATTAATTAACGCACATATTAGAGGTTCATTGCCGGTGGGCAATGGGATATTCTCTTTTGCCCTAGGCTCCGACGTACAAGATTTAAACAGGAGAGGCTCGGTAACGCCCTTACAAAACAGCATTAACTCTCTATTGGAGGAGCGTAACGATTTAAAATTGTATCACAATGCCTTTGCACAATTGGGACTTAGTGGTCGCATTTTTGGAAACGTGCGTACCTCTGCTTCCCTTGAGTTTGCCAGTCGAAAAAGTTTGCTGAATACGAGCACTTACCGCATAAACAATTTCGATGATAGAACGTTTAGCTCCAATAACCCATTAAATCCTTCGCAGGATGTACCGCTTTTCCCGAACAATCAATCGGTTAAATTGGAACTTCGGGCCAGTTATAATTTCAGTAATAAGTATGTAACCTATCCAACGGGTAAATATTACCAAGCATCAAAGTACCCCACTTTGGGTTTAAACTATGTTCGTGGAATGAATGGATTTCTTTCATCTGATGTTCGCTACGATGTGTTAAGTTTTGATTTAACCAAATCAGATATTCCGATGGGGTTTTATGGTAAATCATCCTTTTATGTTGCTGCCGGTAAATACCTTGATAATTCTTCGGTCTTTTTTCCAGATTACCAACATTTTACAGGTAATTTGCGTACGGCTTTTCAGGCACAGCCGAATAGTTTTTTGTTCTTAGACTATTATACACATAGCACAGCCGGTCAATTTGTAGAAGCACATGTTTCGCATAATTTTTCCGGATTTATCTTCAACAAAATTCCGCTTATACGTAAACTTAAACTCCAAGAATTGGCAGGGTTTAATTATTTAAAAACACCCAATCTAAGTCATTATAATGAGTGGTATGTTGGTGTACAATGGTTAAATTTTAAGATATTTTACGGCCAAGCAAACGATTTAAGCCTAGCCCAAAATAGGGGCATTCGCATTGCTATTGGGCTGAATTAATTTTTTCTTATCTCCAATAAACTCCTTATACATACGTTAAAAGGGTATGAAGTTTTTGTACCGTTTTTTGCTTGCTTTATTCTTTTTGGTTTGGGTGGGAGGTATGTATTTGGTATTTACCACTACCCAAGACATCAATCGTGCTGCAAAAATGACCGTGTGGTTAGCGCAATATGTAGCTAACCCGTATTTTATTGTATTGTTTGTTGGTGGCTTGGCAGCAATACTGGTTATTTTTTGGTTACCCATCTGGCTAAAAGCCTACCGCCAAAAACAATTGCACAAACGTTTGAAAAAAGAAGGAGTTTGGGCTTCTGTACCCATTATTCACATTGTGGATACTCGACTTACAGTGAATAAAAATCCACGAATAGCAATTAGTGTACGTATATTAAATATACTGGCAACTTTTGAACTTACGGTGTCTAGAGTGCAAATCCCTCGAGTGGGCGATTTAATAGATATATTTTATGATCCCAAAGATCCTACACGTGTAGTTCCGGCTGAATACTAGCTTTTTCATGGGCAATTCCTATCTTTGTAATTCATTTAACGCTGTTTGCAGCAGCATCAATGATTATGAAAAACTACCAAACCTTACTTTACTACTGCTATAGCCCTATAGTAGAAGCCGAGCAATTTGCCCTCGATCATTTAAAATTTTGTCAATCGTTAAATCTTGTAGGCCGAATTATTGTGGCCGATGAAGGACTTAATGGAACCGTTTCGGGCACTCCAGAGGCTTGTAAGGCCTACATGGCTGCCGTGCATGCAGACCCTCGTTTTGCCAAAACCGATTTCAAAATTGATGAGGTAGAGGAACCTTCATTTATTAAAATGCACTGCCGCTATAAATCAGAAATTGTGCATTCGGGCTTACGAAATCCAAAAATTATTGATCCAACTAAACAAACTGGCAAGCATTTAGAGCCAATGGAGTTTTTGGCTATGAAAGATCAAGAAGATGTAGTGATTTTAGATGTGCGTTCTAATTACGAACACAATGTGGGTCGTTTTAAAAATGCCATTACCCTCAATATTGAGAATTTTAGAGAATTCCCAGAAAAGATAAACGAACTGGCACACTATAAAGACAAGAAAATAGTAACCTATTGCACCGGCGGTATTAAATGCGAAAAAGCATCGGCATTGTTATTACACGAAGGTTTTAAAGATGTTTACCAATTACATGGCGGTATTATTAAATACGGTAAAGAAGCTGGTGGTAAAGATTTTGAAGGTAAATGTTACGTATTTGATAATCGGGTTGCGGTGGATGTGAATTCGGAAAACCCCGTTGTAATTTCTACCTGTTTTAACTGTGGTACCATTACGGCTAAAATGATTAATTGCGCCAACCCGGAGTGCAACGAGCACTTTACGCAATGCGATGCCTGCGGAGATGCATTGCAAGGTTGCTGCTGCGAAACCTGCATGGAGCACCCACGCAAACGAGCATACGATGGTACAGGATATTATGTAAAAGTACCTCAGCCTGTAAATAGCAGTAAAAAAAGTTTAACGACAGTAGCAAATGACTAAGTATGTCTCAAATTGGGGGGTAGTAATAGCCTTGCTGGTAATAGCCTCTTGGGCTTTCAGTCTTTGTAATTTACTCGTTTTCAACATTACTTGGTCCAATCCTTGGGTGTATCTGTTGGTGCTGTTGCAAATGCATTTGTACACAGGCCTTTTTATTACTGCCCACGATGCCATGCACGGAACGGTATCGTCGAATAAGGTGTTTAACAATTTCATTGGCGGACTTTGCACACTTTTATACGCCCTTTTCCCACTTCGTGTTTTGTACCAAAAGCATCACGAGCATCATCGGCATGTGCATACTGATAAAGATCCAGATTACCATCACGGGAATTTCTTTGCTTGGTATTTTAACTTTGTAAAAACGTATGTAAAGTGGTGGCAAATTTTAATTTTAGCCACTCTATTCAATATATTAAAAATTTGGTTTGCAGAAAGCAACCTGATCTTATTTTGGGTTCTTCCATCGCTATTGAGTACGTTGCAATTATTCTTTTTTGGCACCTGGATGCCACATCATGGAGAGCACGACAATAAACATCAATCCAATACCCTCCAAAAAAATCATTTTTTAGCATTTATAACCTGCTATTTTTTTGGCTACCATTATGAACATCACGATTCGCCGGGAACACCTTGGTGGAAGCTATGGCAATTAAAATAAGAGCGTAATTGCATTGTCATAAATAAACACATAGTTATTGACTTAGCTTGGCAATAGTACCTTTGTTAAAATTAAAATCATGAAACATCGTTTTTTTTTCATAGTATGTTTATGCTTGGCTCAGTCGGCTTTGGCACAACGTACTACACAAAATTTGGCTACACTTAGCGGCAGTGTCAAAGATGCCTTAACCAACGAACCCTTAGTTGGAGTAACGGTGAGTATACAAGGTATGAATGGCGGTGTAAAAACCGATTCTGCAGGTTTATATGTATTTAAAAACCTAAAGCCAGCAGTATTTAACCTGCAGTTTTCATTGGTAGGCTATCAGAAAAAAATGCAATTCGATGTGCAATTAAGCAATGCCAAACCAACGGTATTGGATGTATTTTTAGAGGCACAAATGACCACCCTAGGAGAAGTAAGCATTAGAGCCCCACTATTTATAAAACCAGTAGAAAGTCCGGTTTCTTTGCGCAACATTGGCGTAACCGAAATAAAACGTAATCCGGGTGGAAACCGAGATATTTCCAAAGCCATTCAGTCGTTGCCTGGGGTAGCCACGCAAGTAAGTTTTAGAAACGATATTGTTATTCGTGGAGGGGCTCCAAGCGAAAACCGATTTTATATAGATGGTATAGAAATTCCCAATATCAATCACTTTTCTACCCAAGGTTCATCGGGTGGTCCGGTAGGCTTAATTAATGTCGATTTTATTCGTGATGTTGATTTTTATTCTGGAGCATTCCCCGCAAACCGTGGAAATACGCTCAGTTCGGTATTCGAATTTCGTCAAAAAGATGGTCGAAGCGATAAATTAAGCAGTTCACTTACGGTAGGTTCTAGCGATTTTGCTACTACCTTAGAAGGTCCTATAGATGCGAAAACCACTTTTCTAGCTTCTTATCGCTATTCCTATTTGCAGGGATTGTTTAAGCTATTGGGTTTGCCTTTTTTACCTGCCTACCAAGATTATCAGTTTAAAATTAAGCATAAAATTAATTCCAAAAATGAGCTAACTTTTATTGGTTTAGGTGCTATAGACCGGTTTAAACTTAATTACGACGCCGAAAAAACAGAAAGTAATCAATACATTTTAGATTATATTCCGGTAAATGAACAAAACAATTACACCTTTGGTATAACCTACCGCAACTACCGAGCAAAAGGAAACTCTTTATGGGTTATTAGCCGAAACTATTTTAAAAATAGGGCACTCAAATATCAAGACAACGACCCAGCAAAAACTAGCACCATCGATTATCTTTCATCAGAAGCAGAGAATAAATTCCGTTTTGAGAACAACACTTTTATTGGCGGGTATAAATTAAACTTAGGTGCCAGTGCCGAATCTTCTGCCTATAGCACCGATACCAAACAACTTTTTCCATTGGGTGCAGTGCAGTACCAATCGTCATTGTCCATTATTAAATATGGTCTTTTCGCTCAGCTGAGTAAAAGTTTTTTAAATGATAAACTAAACTTTTCGGCAGGGTTACGTGCAGATGCGAACAATTTCTCGGCTACTATGAATAATTTATTGAAAACCCTTTCACCGAGAGTTTCAGTTGCCTATAATTTTACCGAGAAACTGAGTATGAATGCCAATTTGGGACAATATTATCAATTACCTGCCTATACCTTATTGGGCTATCGGGCCCAAACTGGCGGAGCTTTAGAAAATACAGAAGCCCAATACATTCGCTCAAAACAAGCGGTTTTAGGCTTCGAATACAACACCCTAAGTAATACCCGCTTTACGGTGGAAGGATTCTATAAATATTACGATCGCTACCCCATGGTTCGGGTGTTTGGTCGAGATATTCCATTAGCCAATTTAGGAGCCGATTTCGGGGTAGTGGGTAACCGCGAACTCACCGGATTTACGCAGGGACGCAGCTACGGGTTAGAGTTATTGGCCCAAAAACGATTAAAAGAAGGCTTTTACGGCTTGGCTTCCTTCACCCTATTCCGTAGCGAATTTAAAGATCTGTCTAGTCAATTCATCCCTTCATCATGGGACACTCGTTACATCGTAAGTGTAACAGCCGGTAAATTATTTGGCCGAAATTGGGAATTAGGTGCACGTTTCCGTATGAGTGGTGGTGGTCCATTTACGCCTTACGACCTAGCTACTTCTTCATTAAAAACCAATTGGGATTTTTATCCAAGAGGGGTGCCTAGTTACAACCAATTGAATAGCCAACGCTTAAACAACTTTACGCAGTTAGATCTTCGCTTAGACAAAAAATATACCTTTAAGTCATTCAACTTAAACCTGTTTCTAGATATTCAGAATATAACGAATTCTGTTTATCAGCAACAAAAGCAATTGGTATTAGATCGCTCTGCTGGTGGTGCACCGCAAAGCGACCCTACTGATGCCACACGTTATAAAATGAAATTTATTGAAGATCCTGCTGGTACCATTTTGCCAACAATAGGAATTATATTCGATTTTTGATATGGGAAAAAAGGGAGTTTTGTTGGTTAATTTGGGTACGCCCGATAGCCCATCAACAGCAGATGTACGAAAATATTTAGCCGAATTTTTAATGGATGGCCGGGTTATCGACGTTCCTTATCCGTTAAGGGCGCTGTTGGTTCGCGGTATTATTGTGCCTTTTCGTGGTCCAAAATCGGCTAAAACCTATCGTGCCATTTGGTCCGATAAAGGTTCTCCATTAATGCATTACAGTGTACGCTCTGCCGAATTGTTAAAAGAGCGTTTGGGCGATGACTACCACGTAGAATTGGCTATGCGTTACCAGAGTCCGTCTATCCAATCGGCATTAGATAAACTTAAATCCGCCAAAGTTGATAGTATTCAAGTGATTCCACTTTTCCCGCAATATGCCTCGGCCACTACCGGCTCTATTCACGACAAGGTGATGGAAATCGTGCGCACTTGGCAAACTATTCCAAGCATTTCGTTTCTTAATTCTTTTTATGATGATGAAGGAATGGTTAAAAATTTCGCCGAAAATGGAAAAAAATACCAGCCCGAAACCTTCGACCACATTTTGTTCAGTTTTCACGGTTTGCCTCAGCGTCATTTGCGCAAAGGTGATGACAGTAAACAACATTGCTTAAAAGTTGATAAATGCTGTGAAACGATAACCGAGAATAATAAGTTTTGTTACAGTGCCCAATGTTATCGTACGGCCCAATTAATTGCTACCGAGTTGGGCATTCCGAAAGAAAAATATACCATTACGTTTCAATCTAGGTTAGGTCGCGACCCTTGGGCGCAACCTTATACCAGCAATGTTATAGAGCATTTAGCTGAACATGGTGCCAAAAATATATTGGTGTTTTGCCCCGCTTTTGTGGCCGATTGTTTGGAAACTATTTTTGAAATTGCCGAAGAATACCAAGAAGAGTTTGTGGAAGCCGGTGGCGAAAAAATTCAGTTGGTAGAAAGCCTAAATGATCACCCAATGTGGATTGATACCTTGGAGCGCTTGGTGAAAACGCCTCAAAATTAAGCTATAATTTTTTCTAGAATTTGAACGGTAGCACCGGTATGACTATCAACATAGGCTTTTGCCTTTGCCCCGGCATTATTCTCAGTATCCGCTTGCAGGAGTTTAAAACAGTCATTTAACTCAGCTTGGTTGCTTATACTGAAGCCTGCTTTTAGCTCAATTAAATCTTTAGCTTCTTGGAATTTCTGATAGTTAGGGCCAAAAATTACGGGTAAGCCAAAAGCAGCCGCCTCTAAAGTATTGTGAATGCCTTTCCCAAAACCACCACCAATGTAGGCAATAGTGCCAAAGGCATAAAGAGATGAGAGTAAGCCAATATTATCAATAATAAGCACTTGTGGTACTGTTAATTTATGCACTTCCAAATTCGAATAGCGAATTGTTTTTCCAAGTAATTGCTCTTCTAGTCGTTGAAGACTTGCTTCCGCAATTTCGTGTGGTGCAATGATGAATTTCCAATTGGTATATCTTTCGATAATGGAGTTTAATAACTCTTCATCAGCAGGCCACGTACTGCCGGCAACTAACACCTTCGAACTTCCGCAAAAGGCTTCAATTTCTTTCAGTTCTATTTTGTTTTTGGCATTTTCGGCCACTCGGTCGAAACGGGTATCGCCACTTACTGCAACCTGGTTAATTCCCAAACTGTTTAACAGTGTTTTACTTTCTTCGTTTTGAACAAAAAAGTAAGTAATAAAGCTCAGCATTTGTCGGTAAAAACCACCGTAACATTTAAAAAAAGCTTGATTTTTTCTAAAAATACCCGAAATAAGATAAAGTGGAATATGTTTCTGGTGTAAGGTTCTAAAAAAGTAAAACCAGTACTCGTATTTGGTAAATACGGCATATTTGGGTTTTATGATTTCAATAAAGGTAGTCGCATTGTTAGTCGTATCTAGTGGGAGGTAGCAAACCGCCAATGCCAAGGGATAGTTTTTATGAATTTCATATCCTGAAGGAGAAAAAAAGCTGATAATGATATTTGTTTCGGGTTCGGCTTTTTTAAGTGCCTCCAAAACAGGCCGACCTTGTTCAAACTCACCCAAAGACGCAAAATGAAACCATACACTCGACTCAATTTTACCTACTTTTTTTCGCAGTTCTTTTTCCCAATTTTGCCGCCCGCTTACCCAAAGTGACACCGCCAAAGCGCTTGTTAGGCACAAAAGGAATGTCCTCACCAAAGCCCCAGATGATGCTGTTGGTGGCTGATTTGCGAGAAGAACCTGTGCCGACCACGTCAC
>CANGZX010000008.1 GCA_947458775.1 Sphingobacteriaceae bacterium
GTTTCGGGTCATTATGATTCTAGAGCTTCGGATGTGCTTGACGCCCAAATTGCTGCACCTGGCGCCAATGACGATGCTTCGGGTACGGCTGTTGCCATGGAATTGGCACGTGTAATGAGTAAAAAGCAGTTCAATTGTACCCTCATTTTTGTGGCTATGGTGGGCGAAGAGCAAGGTTTGTACGGCGCTACCAATTTGGCAAAACGTGCTAAAGAAGAGAAATGGAACCTAACCGGCATGATTACTAACGATATTGTAGGCAATACCTATGGCATAGAAACCGATTTAAAAGATAACCGCAGTGTTCGCATTTTTAGTGAAGGAGTTTCGCAGGCAGAAACTGCCGCTCAGGGTACTTTACGTACCAGTATTGGTTCTGAGAACGATGGTTTTGCACGTCAATTTGCCCGCTATTGCAAAGAAGTGGGAGAGCGCTATGTAGATCAATTGGATGTGAAACTCATTTTTAGAAGAGACCGCTATTTACGTGGCGGCGATCATACGCCTTTTTCGCAGCAAGGTTTTGCGGCCATACGGGTTACCGAAATGAATGAGAATTTCAATCGGCAGCACCAAAACGTTCGCGTAGAGAAAGGAGTAGATTATGGCGATACCCCCGATTTTGTAGATTACAACTATACCCAAAAAGTGGCCCGCATGAATTTAGCAGCTTTGGCCAATTTGGCTTTGGCACCTCAAGAGCCGCAGCAAGTTAAAATACTAACTACCGAACTTACCAATAAAACAAGTTTGAAATGGACTGCTCCGACAGGAGAAAAGCCACTGGGTTATTATGTGGTAATGAGAGAAACCAGTAGCCCTATTTGGGAACGTAAGTTTTTTGTAAGTGGCACCCAGGCTACTTTCAACTATTCAAAAGACAACTACATTTTCGGTGTACAAGCCGTAGATGCGGACGGGCACGAAAGTTTGGTGGTTTTGCCTTTGCCAGGCCGATAGATTATTTCCAGCTAAATAAAGCGTATACAGATTTAACCAACACTTCGGTAGAGGGCATTTGGAAATGAATGCTAGCGCTGTATTTTTCCATAGGAATTTGCATATCACTTTGCGTAGCCAAATACACAATACCCACTAATACAGGAATTAATACTAGGATAAAGGGAGAAACAGCAGCTTTTTTATTTTTCATGGCGCAATATTTTTACAAATAACGGGTAAATTACCGAATTCGTATCCTTAAAAAATGTTAAATTTTCACTTATATGCTAAATGATTGTTTAATGGTTTCGATGTAGTCTAGTTTTTCCCAGGTAAATAATTCCACCTCAAGGGTTTTGCTTTCGCCATTGGCGCCAATAAAGGTTTTACGTACGGTTTCATTTTTACGTCCCATATGTCCGTAGGCGGCAGTTTCCGAATACATTGGTGTGCGTAATTTTAAACGAGTTTCAATGCCGTAAGGGGTCATATCAAAAATCTCCTCAATTTTCTTAGCAATTTCGCCATCGCTTAAGCCCACTTTGGCGGTACCGTTGGTATTTACATAAATGCCCATTGGGTTTTTTACGCCAATAGCATACGATACCTGAACCAATACCTCATCGCAAACGCCGGCAGCCACTAAATTTTTAGCAATGTGTCGGGTGGCGTATGCCGCAGAGCGGTCTACTTTAGAAGGATCTTTTCCGGAAAAGGCACCACCACCATGGGCGCCTTTACCGCCGTAGGTATCTACAATAATTTTGCGTCCGGTTAAGCCGGTATCGCCGTGTGGGCCACCAATAACAAATTTGCCGGTTGGGTTTATATGGTAAATAATTTTATCGGTAAACAAGGCTTGAAGCTCTGGTTTTAGGTGTTTTTTAACACGAGGAATTAATATGTTGATGATGTCTTTTTTGATTTGCTCTTGCATGGCTTTCTCTTCCGCAAAATCATCGTGTTGGGTAGATATCACAATGGCATCAATGCGAACGGGTTTATGATCGTCGCTATACTCAATGGTTACTTGCGATTTTGCATCGGGGCGCAAATAGCTAATTTCTTTTCCTTCTCTGCGAAGGGCCGCTAATTCAATTAATAGTTTGTGCGACAAATCGAGTGCCAATGGCATGTAATTGTCGGTTTCATTAGTAGCATAACCAAACATCATGCCTTGGTCGCCGGCACCTTGATCTTGCTTGTTTTGGCGCTCAACGCCTTGGTTAATATCGCCCGATTGCTCGTGAATAGCCGATAATATGCCGCACGAGTTTGCCTCAAACATGTATTCCGATTTGGTATATCCAATTTTTCGGATGACTTCTCGGGTAATTTTTTGAACATCTAAATAGGTACTCGATTTTACCTCACCGGCTAAAATTACCTGGCCGGTAGTAACCAAAGTTTCGCAGGCTACCTTCGAATCGGCATCCCAGGCTAAAAAATTATCAATTAAAGCATCCGAAATTTGATCGGCTACTTTGTCTGGGTGACCTTCTGATACTGATTCTGAGGTAAATAAATAAGGCATTTTTTCTGGTTTAAACGTGTATAACTAAATAAAGCAGAAAATGGAGGGTTAAATAGGTTGAAAAACCTTGGGGTTTTAGCAATTTTTTAACGTGGTTGCAAGCAACTCAAATCGATCCACTTTTTGCATCACAAAAGTACAACAATTTTTAAATTCTTAAATATTTGGCCTTAATTTGTCTCACATTAACAAAACAACTCGTTGAGCAAGCAATTACTTTTCCTCATCAATCCTATAGCTGGCGGTAAATCTAAAACCCGAATACCTGGTTTAATACGTCAGCATATAAATGCCAGTAAGTTTGACTATCGGTATCGCTTTACCGAGTATGTGGGTCATGCCCGTGAATTGGCTAAGGAAGCTATTGAGGATGGAGTAGATGTAGTGGTAGCCGTGGGAGGCGATGGCACCATTAATGAGGTGGCTTCTTCTTTGGTGGGTAGCCCCGTATATATGGGTATTGTGCCTATGGGTTCGGGCAATGGCTTGGCAACGGCTTTAGGTATTTCGCTTCATCCGGCAAAAGCCATTCAGCAATTAAACACCTCTTCGGCGCATTTGGTAGATTCGGCTAGTATTAATGGTCATCCTATTTTTAATGTAAGTGGTATGGGTTTTGATGCCGAAATAAGTGCACTTTTTGCTAAAGAAACCGATAGGGGTTTGTGGGGATATGTTAAAAATACGCTTTCGGCCATTATTAAGTATCAACCGCAAGAGTATACCCTAGAACTAAATGGTGAGACCATTCAAAGGACTGCATTTATGATTAGTTTGGCTAATTCTACTCAGTTTGGAAATAACGCACATATTTCGCCGGAGGCTTCTATTACCGATGGATTGTTGGATATTTGTGTGGTTAAACCCTTTCCCTTGTATAAATTTCCGCTATTGGCTTATCGGTTATTTAGTCGTACGGCACATAAATCGTCGTTTATAGAAATTTATAAATCCAAAGAAACCACCATTACTCGTAGCCAAGAAGGCCCGGTGCATTTAGATGGGGAGCCCATTGTATTAGGTACCAAATTGCATATTGTGTTGCATCCGGCTAGTTTATATTTAATGTATTAGGCATGTCTAAAAAGAACAATTCTTGGGGAGGTATTATGTTTTCTACCGATCCCGATTTTACCTATGAACCAGAAAGTAATGCGGTAGAAGAAACCCTGCCCCCAGCGCAACAAGATTTACGAGTACAGCTCGATCGTAAACAACGGGGAGGCAAATCGGTAACCCTAATTACCGGCTTTATTGGCAACTCTGCCGATTTAGAGGCGCTTGGTAAAAAACTCAAACAAAAATGCGGAGTGGGAGGTAGTGCTAAAGATGGAGAGATTTTGGTTCAGGGCGATTTCAGAGATAAGGTACTGCAATTGCTTTTAGCCGATGGCTATAAAGTGAAAAAAATAGGTGGCTAGTTAATCCACCAAAAAAGCCTTATCAGCTTATTTTTAGCAGTTTTTGGCTTAGTGTTTTGTGTACAATTAGCTATTTTTTTAACTAATTTTTAGCCTAAATCGTTGTAGTTCTTCTTAATTTTATACGTTTTCTTTACTTATTCGAAAACAGAATTTATGAGCTACAACGCAATTGCTACCCCCGATTTGTCCTATTTGCAAATCCAAGCTAACAAGCAAGTTTTTTATCAACTATCGGCTTCCGAATTAGTGGAACATGCACTAAAAAATGGCGAAGGCACCTTAGCTGATTCAGGCGCATTGGCAGTAGATACCGGAAAATTTACGGGTCGCTCTCCCAAAGACCGCTTTATTGTAGAAGATGAGTTAACCAAAGACGCTGTTTGGTGGGGCGATATCAATCAGAAGTTTGATGCAGCCAAGTTTGATGCACTTTACTTAAAAGTTGCAAATTATTTGGCCGAGCAAAAGTTGTATGTACGTGATGCCTATGCTTGTGCCGATCCGGCCTACAGGTTAAACATTCGGGTGCTTACCGAAATGGCTTACCAAAATTTATTCGCCCACCATCTATTTCTGAGGCCTGCAGTTACCGAGCTAGGTGCTGTGCCTGAGTGGACTATTTTGGCCGCTCCGGGATTTATGGCTGAGCCCGAGCTAGATGGTACCCGTCAACCTAATTTTTGCATACTCAATTTTAGTAAACGCATAATTTTAATTGGTGGCACGGGCTATACCGGCGAAATAAAAAAAGGAATTTTTGCAGTATTAAATCTCTTATTGCCACATACCCAAGATGTACTTTCTATGCATTGCTCCATAAATGAGGGTAAAGCGGGCGATACCGCAGTGTTTTTTGGCTTATCGGGTACGGGAAAAACCACACTTTCTGCGGACCCAACCAGAGATTTAATAGGCGATGATGAACATGGTTGGAGTGAAAACGCTGTATTTAATTTTGAGGGTGGATGTTATGCAAAATGTGTAGACCTTAGCCCCGAAAAAGAACCAGAAATTTATAAAGCTATTAAATCTGGGTCTTTATTAGAGAATATAAATTACTTCCCTGGCACCAACACGGTTGATTTTTCGAACATTGAAAAAACAGAAAATACCCGGGTAGCCTACCCCATTGAGTATATAAATCATGCTAAGGTGCCTTCTATTGGCCCAGCACCAAAAAACATTTTTTTCTTAACAGCAGATGCGTTTGGCGTATTGCCTCCCATTGCCAAACTAACTAGTGCCCAGGCTATGTATCACTTCATTTCGGGCTATACGGCTAAAGTTGCTGGCACAGAGGCCGGTATTGCTGAGCCTCAGGCTACATTTTCTGCCTGCTTCGGTAAAGCCTTTATGCCACTTCATCCTACTGTTTATGCGCATTTATTAGGCGAAAAATTAGAAAAAGAGCAAGTAAAGGTTTGGCTAGTTAATACCGGGTGGACGGGCGGACCCTATGGTATAGGCACCCGAATGAAACTCTCATACACTAGAGCTATTATTACTGCGGTACTTACTGGCGAACTAGAAAATGCTTCGTTTGAGCAAGATCCTTTATTTGGCTTTGCTATACCAACAACGTGTAGCGGTGTACCCTCAGAAGTATTAAATCCACGCAATACTTGGGCCGATAAAAAAGCATATGATGCAAAAGCTAGTGAGCTTGCTCAGGATTTTATCGCCAACTTTACTCAATTTGCAAACTTTGCCAATGCCGAAATACGATTGGCTAGCCCAAGAACATCTGTTTCGGTTTAAACAATAAATTAAATTTTCGTGTACACTTGCAATTGCAAAAAAAAATAGTTTTCATTGCATATTATTAGCGACGAAAAAAATTAAGTAACAAAACCGTCACTAAGTATTTTTTTAGGTTGAAAAGCATATTTTTGTGATCCAGTAAAAAAATAAAAAACTAATTAATTTATAATTTAAACAAAACCAAAAACTAAAATTTTAAAACAATGGCAAACGCAACCAAAGCAGCAACTGCTAAAAAAGAGAATTCTGGTTCAAATCTTTTTGCAAGTTTATCAATCGTAATCTGTATCGTAGTAGGTATCATTTTATGGAAATTCGTTATGGGAAATTCTTCAAACTTTGAAGGCGGAGACGCAGAGAACGGTCATCCACTACCTGGCAATTATTTCGGAATGGTCTACAAAGGTGGTGCAGTAGTACCCGTATTAATGGGCTTATTCTTAATGGTAGTAGTATTCTCATTTGAACGTTTCTTTGTAATTAGCAAAGCTGCAGGAAAAGGCAACGTTGATGCTTTCGTCAAAAAAATCCAAGGCTTTTTAAGCGCTGGTAATATTGACGCTGCTTCTGCCGAGTGCGATAAACAAGAAGGATCTGTAGCAAACGTGATTAAATCAGGTTTGAAAAAATACAAAGAAGTAGAATCTGAAAAAAATATGGATACTGAGCAAAAATGCTTGGCTATTCAAAAAGATATAGAAGAAGCTACAGCCTTAGAAATGCCAATGTTGGAGCAAAACTTAACCATTATCGCTACCTTGGTATCTATTGGTACTTTGATGGGTCTATTAGGTACCGTAACCGGTATGATTAAAGCCTTCTCGGCTTTGGCAACTGCTGGTGCACCAGATCAATCTCAATTAGCAAATGGTATTTCTGAAGCCTTAATTAATACTGCAACTGGTATTGCTACTTCAACTGTAGCCATAGTTATGTACAATGTATTTACTTCTAAAATCGATAAATTAACCTATTCTATCGATGAGGCAGGTTTCTCCATTGTACAAACTTACGCCAGTACACATAAATAGTTTTTTGTTTATAAACTACCCCAAGGTAACCCCTTGGGGTGTTTATACGCATTAACTAATCATTTTGTACGTTTAATAGTAAAATCAGAGATACTATGCCCAGAGTAAAAGTTCCAAGAAAAAGTACAGCAATTGACATGACTGCCATGTGTGATGTGGCTTTCCTATTGCTTACATTTTTCATTTTAACAGCCACTGCACGTCAGCCTGAACCATTACCTGTTGATACCCCGGCGTCAACTGTAAAAATTAAATTACCAGAAACCGATGTAGCTACTGTTACTATTGGTCAGGGTAAAATTTTCTTTGGTGTAAAAGGGCAGCAAATCCGTATAAACATGTTAGATCGGATTGCTAAACGCTATAACCTACAATTTACCGAACAAGAAAAGGTACGTTTTTCTGTAGTAGAAACTTTTGGTGTACCCGTTGCTAACTTAAAGCAGTTTATAGCGCTAAGTAACGACGAACGTAACCAAGAAGGTTTACAACCAGGTATTCCGGCCGATTCAACCGATAATCAACTGCACGAATGGATTTTGGCGGCTCGTTATGCAACAAAAGAGTTGAACAATAAAGACCTACGTTTAAGTATTAAAGGCGATTCTAAAGAAGAATATCCTCAAATAAAAAAGGTTATTGACATTTTTCAGAAGCAAAAAATCAACAAATTCAGCTTGATTACCTCGTTGAGACAAGCAGAAAAGTAAAATCGTAAACATCAAACTATAACACGATGGCAGAATTAGATACCTCCTCCGGTGGCGGTAAAAAAGGTGGAAAAGTTAGAAGTAAGAAGCAATCTACCCGTGTAGATTTAACCGCAATGGTTGATTTGGCTTTCTTGCTCATTACCTTTTTCATGCTTACTACTACCTTAGCAAAACCACAGGCCATGGATTTAGCCATGCCTGATAAAGATAAAGATAAGCCCGAATCTAAATTAGAAATTGCCGATAACCGCACCATGACTATTTTGTTGGGTCAAAACAACAGAATAGAGTGGTATATGGGCTTAGTGGATAACCCTAAAACACCTACAGTAGATAACTTTGGTCGTAACGGTATTCGCAAAGCACTTATCGAAAAAATTAAAGAAGTAAGAGGCATTACTGGCGATCCTAAGAAAGGCTTAATTGTGCTAATTAAACCTAGCGACAAGTCTACTTACAGAAACCTAGTAGATATTTTAGATGAAATGAAAATCTCCGATGTGCAAACATATGCCATTGTAGATATCACCAGTCCAGAAATTGGATTGATGAAACGTGATGGTATTTATAAGTAAAACCAAACGTTTAAATAGTTAGTTTATAGTCCTTTAATTGAAATAAAAGACAGTATGTCAAAATTAGATATTTTTAAACTAGAGTGGATTGATTTGGTATTCGCCGGGCGTAACAAAGCCTATGGCGCCTACGAACTTCGTAAGGAAAATCCAAAAACAACTAGCAGAGCCCTTTTAGTAGGCAGTTTGTTGTTTATTGCAGTGGTAACTCTTCCATTAATTATTAGGTTCATTGCTGGCATCATTCCAGATAATTCCGATCAGTTTAAACAAACCGAAGTGGTATTGGCAGCGCCACCTCCCATTGATAAAGATACCCCTCCACCGCCCCCTGAACCACCCAAACCAAAGGTAGATCAGGTGCGTTTCCCGCCACCGGTTGTAGTACCTGCCGAAAAAGTGCGTGACGAAGAACCACCAACCGTAGAGGAATTGAAAAAAGCTGATCCAGGTCAGAAAACAATTGAAGGTGATCCGAATGCCGAAATTAAAATTGAAGAACCTGCAGGAAACGCTGAGGTTACAGAAGATAACGGTATTAGAGATTTTGCTAGCGTTGAGGTTATGCCCGAATTCCCTGGAGGTCAATCAGGTTGGGGTAAATACTTGCAAAAAAACATGAAATATCCACCTATTGCTCGTGAAAATAACATTACCGGTCGTGTAATTGTAAGTTTCGTTGTAGAGAAAAACGGTGATTTAACAGACATAAAAGTATTAAGAGGAATTGGCGGTGGTTGTGATGAAGAAGCCGTACGGGTTTTGAAAAGCGCACCATCTTGGAAACCAGGTATTCAGAACGGTCGTCCGGTTCGTGTTGCCTATACCATGCCAATTTTCTTCCAATTAGCACAATAGTTTTTGATGACTAATTATGCTGCTGATTCTAAACAGAAATCGCCTATTGGGCGATTTCTGTTTTTTTTAAAGCTCTTGATGTTTTCTTTTTATCTCATCTTGGGCTTGCTGGTAATTTTTTGGAAAGGCTTACCCATAGATATTTCGCAAAACTATCGGATACTTTTTGGCGTTGTACTCATAGTATATTCCTTTTTTAGGTTTATCCGGATAAAACAAGAAGGCGTATAAGTATGAATATTAATCGCATTTTCTGGGCATTGGGCGTGCTATCTCTATTACTGTTGGGAGCTTGCCAAAGCAAAAGTACCGTACAAGATTATACGCATGGGCGTACAAGTTTGGTGGTAGATGAAAGTTTGGCTCCAATTATAGAAGATCAATTGCTAATTTTTCAAAGCGCTTATCCAGAAGTACAAGTAAGTACGCTGTACAAACCAGAAAACGAATTACTTAAATTTTTGCTTACCGATAGTATTCGGGTAGCTGTAATGGCCAGAACGCTAACTCCCCAAGAAGCTAAATTTTACGAGCAAAAACAAATTAAAATACGAGTAACCCGTTTTGCAATTGATGGCATTGCTTTAATTACCAATATAAACAATCCGGATACCTTAGTAAGCGAAAACGATATTATAAACCTCATGCAGGGCAAGGCAAGCGCTATTAAAAACTTAGTTTTCGACAACCCCAACTCAAGTACCGTACGTTATTTAAAAGAATTGGCAAAAGTGAATACCCTGCCTAGCCAAGGAATATATGCGTTAAAAACCAATCCCGAGGTAATTACCTATGTAGCCACACATCCAGGTAGCATTGGGGTGGTGGGTGTAAACTGGTTAATACAAGCCGATGCAAGTATTAGTGCTGCTGTAGAGCAATTAAAAGTGATGGGGGTATGCAAAGGCAATCGTAAAAATGATGCTACAAGCTACTTTAAACCCACTCAAAGCGATTTAGCTTTGGGAAATTACCCATTAATGCGTAATTTGTACCTCATTAACTGTGAGGGAGGTCCCGGGCCAGGAACAGGTTTTACAAGCTTTGTTGCCGGCGAACGTGGTCAGCGCATTGTATTAAAGTCTGGCTTACTGCCAGATAGTATCCCGCCCAGAGAAGTGATTATTAGAAAGTAGAATAAAAAACAAAACGAACCATGGAAATGATGAAAAAAGTGCTAAAATCGACCCTATTGTTGATTTTTGTAGGTTCAGCCCTTTACGCCCAAACCTTAGGTGATGCTCAAAAAGCACTAGATGCTGAGCAATACCAAAATGCGAAATCGCAATTAAAAAGTTTAATAGCCCTTCAGCCAACTGTTGCCGAAAACTTTTTCTATTTAGGTCAAGTGTACCTAAAAACAGACTATGCAGATTCTGCTAAAGTGGTGTTTAACCAAGGAATTACCGTAAATCCGGCCTACCCTCTAAACTACGTAGGTTTGGGTCAGGTCGACTTAGACGATAATCAAGAAGCCGCTGCCAAGGCGAATTTTGATAAAGCCATTGCCGTATCGGATAAAAAAGATGCCCGTGCCTATTTATTTATTGGCAAAGCCTATACCTATGCCAAAAAATCAAATTATGCGGAAGCTATTAATACACTCAATGCAGGCAAGCTTATTGTTGAAAAACAAAAAGGAGTGAATGGTTTTTTAGCCGATTTAAATCTTGCTTTTGGCGATGCTTATCGCGGTCAACTAAAAAATTCTGAAGCCTATAGTGCCTATCGCACCGCTTTTGAATTAAA
>CANGZX010000009.1 GCA_947458775.1 Sphingobacteriaceae bacterium
AGAAGGGGTAATTGCAGAATGGCACAAAAAAGTGGGTGATAAAATTAAACGCGACGATGCTTTGGCTGACGTGGAAACCGATAAAGCGACCATGGAAGTAACTGCCTATGCCGAAGGAACCTTATTATACGTAGGAGTTGAAAAAGGACAAGCAGCCAAAGTAAACGATATTATTGCCATTGTAGGTAAAGAGGGTACCGATGTAACACCTTTATTAACCGCAGTACCAAGTACTCCGGCGCCTGCAGCGGAACCTGCTCCTGTTGCAGCTGCGGCTACAAGTAGCGCTGCTCCAGCAAGCACTCCAACGGCAGTTGTTACGAGTGGCGACGATTCACGAGTAAAAGCATCGCCTTTGGCTCGTAAAATTGCGCAAGAAAAAGGAATTGATTTACGCCACGTACAAGGCAGTGCCGAAGGTGGACGTATTGTGAAGAAAGATATCGACGGTTTTGTACCGGGTGCCGCACCAATAGCGACCAGTAACAATGCTCCGGTAGCTAGCACCGCTGCTACCCCAAGCATTCCGAGCTTTGTTGGCGAAGAAAAATATAGCGAAGTACCGGTTTCGCAAATGCGTAAAGTAATTGCCAAGCGTTTAGCGGAAAGCTTGTTTACCGCTCCTCATTTCTACTTAACCATTAGTGTAGATATGGAAAACGCCATGGCCGCTCGTACACAAATTAATGCGGTAGCGCCGGTAAAAGTATCTTTTAACGATATCGTGATTAAAGCTGTAGCCAATGCATTAAAGAAACATCCAGCCGTAAATTCATCGTGGGGTGGCGATACCATTCGCTTCAACGAACATACCAATATTGGCGTAGCCATGGCAGTTGAAGATGGTTTATTGGTGCCAGTGATACGTTTTGCCGATGGTAAATCGCTTTCTCATATTTCTGCAGAGGTAAAAGAATTTGGCGCAAAAGCCAAGGCTAAAAAACTTCAACCTGCCGATTGGGAGGGTTCTACCTTTACCGTATCTAATTTAGGCATGTTTGGTATCGATGAGTTTACCTCTATCATCAACTCACCAGATGGAGCTATTTTATCGGTAGGTGCCATACAAGAAGTTCCGGTAGTTAAAAACGGAGCCGTAGTACCGGGCAATGTGATGAAATTAACCTTAGGTTGCGATCACCGTGTGGTAGATGGGGCAACGGGTGCTGCGTTCTTACAAACCCTAAAAGGTTTATTGGAAGAGCCGATACGTTTATTAGCCTAAGTGAACTGAATAAATAAAAAAAGGCATCCCGATTTTCGGGATGCCTTTTTTATGCTACCTAAATCACTCTTTAGTTTAAAAAGAACGAGAAAACATAATACAGTATAGCTGCTAATAAAGCAGAGACTGGAATGGTTAATACCCATGCCCAAATAAGGTTTACGGTTACACCCCAACGTACTGCTGAGATGCGTTTACTCAATCCAACGCCAATAATAGAGCCAGTAATGGTATGCGTGGTTGATACCGGTATTTTAAAGTGTTCGGTAAAAAATAAGGTTAAGGCTCCAGCAGACTCTGCGGCAACTCCTTCAAATGGGGTTACTTTGGTAATTTTAGAACCCATGGTTTTTACAATTTTCCAACCACCGCTTAGGGTTCCTAAAGCAATTACAGAATAACAAGCTAAGGGTATCCACCCTGGAATATGGCCAGGGTAATCGCCATTGGGCAAAGCAACATCCAACCAAGCCGGTAAGCTTTCTTGCGCTACGCCAGAGGTGTGAATGTAAACAGCTACAGCAGCGGCAATAATACCCATTACTTTTTGCGAATCGTTACCACCGTGGCCCAAACTAAACGCTGCAGAAGATACCAATTGCATTTTGCGCAACCATGCACTTGCTTTGGTTTCACTTAAGCTGCTAAAAATTAAGCAGAAAAAACCTATCGAAAAAACAATTCCTGCGAATAAAAGCCATTTTAAATTGTGTGATTCTGCAACAACACTCCAGAAATGAGAGTCAAAACGGGGTTTTTTAATTTCAAATATCATTCGGCTACGTACAAAAAGCGCCGTAATAGCCATGATGATTAAAGTCCAAATTTTAGGTAAAATTCCCTTTTTAGATGAATGTAATAACCATACGGATAAGAAGTAAGAAACTAACATACCAATAAGTGGGGCTAATACAATAAACGATGCGATAACCAATACACCCGAAGGCAAACCGCCATCTTTACCAGCTGTAAACCATACTACCGAGCCTACACCGGCGTGCGCAATGGCTGCACCGGCAAATCCACCAATTAAGGTATGCGATGAACTAGATGGAATACCCAACCACCAGGTTAATAGGTTCCAGGCAATGGCAGCAACAATACCGGCTAAAATTACGGTAAGGTTAATATCCATGGTGTTTGCCGTTTTGGCAACAGTATCGGCAACGCCGAAGCCAAATACCCAATAGGCTAAAAAGTTAAAAAAGGCTGCCCAAACTACCGCCTGAAATGGGGTAAGTACTTTGGTGGAAACTACGGTTGCAATAGAATTGGCGGCATCGTGAAAACCATTGATATAATCGAATACCAAGGCAAGCCCAATAATGGTAAAAAGTAGCGTTAAGCCCATAGCTCTTGCTTAAGCGTGTTTAACTAAAATAGATTCCAATACATTGGCTGCGTCTTCACACATATCGGTAGCGGTTTCTAAGGCGGCCAATACTTCTTTGTATTTAATTAACTGCACAGCGTCTTTTTCGTAAGCAAACAAATCACCTACTGCTCTATCAAATACGTAATCGGCTTGGTTTTCGATGCTGTTGATACGCACACAAGAATCGGCAATAGCCCGGATATTTTTTAGGTTGCGTAATTCCCGTACGGCTTTATCTAAATCGGTTACAGCTTGGAGGATTAATTCGGCTAATTTTTGAATAGGCTCGGTAATGATATCTACTTTATACAAAAGCATACGGTTAGCCGATCCGTGAATATAATCTGCTACATCATCAATGGCAGTGGCCAATTGGTGAATATCTTCCCTATCAAACGGAGTAATAAAGTTTTTGCTGAGTTCTAAATAAATTTGGTGGGTAATATCGTCACCAATATGCTCCATGTTTTCGATTTCTTTAAAAAACTCCAAGCGATCATCAGCATTTTTGGTATTAACGGCTTTGTTTAATAACTCGGCCATATTAATCAAATTGTTGCTTGCCTGCTCAAAAAGTGGGAAAAAGTTTTTGTCCTTAGGTATAAAGTACTGAAAGATGGTATTTAATGACATTACTATCGGGTTTAATTAATCAAAGTTATAATTGTTGTGTTAAGTTAATGTTAAGTCTATGCTTTTTGTAGGGTAAAGCCAAAGGTAGAACCAACGCCCTCGGTACTACGAACGGTAATGGTTTGTTTTTGAGCTTCTAGCATGTGTTTTACTATGGCCAATCCTAAGCCAGAACCGCCGATTTCCCGAGAGCGACTTTGATCGGTGCGGTAAAAACGTTCGAAAATACGGGCTTGATATTTTTCTTCTATACCAAGGCCATCATCGGTTACTTCAACCAATAGTTGATCGTGTAATTCGAATACTTTTAAGGAAGTAGTACCATTGGGTTTGCCGTATTTTATAGAGTTATCAATCAGGTTAACCAACACCTGTCTTATTTTTTCTCTATCGGCTTCTACCTTAATAACGGTTTGGTATTTGTCTTTAAATTCTAGGTTTATGTGGTGTTTTTTTGCTTGTAATTCAAGCGATTCTACCACTTCTTGCAACAAAATACTGATATCGAAAATTTCGTAATTGATGGGTAATTCGCCGCTTTCGAGTTTAGAAATGGCATCTAAATCTTTTACCAAAAAACTCAACCGGTCTACGTTTTTGGAGGCTTTTTGTAAAAATTTTTGGGTTTGTTCTGGATTGGATAACAAATCGTCTTGCAGCGCTTCAATGTAGCCTTGGATAGCAAAAAGTGGTGTTTTAAATTCGTGGGAAATATTGGCTAAAAATTCTCGGCGAAACTCTTCTTGTTTCTTTAAACTATCTATCTCCGATTTTTTATTGATGGCCCATTCTTTTACTTCTTGCTCAACATCGTAAATGGGGTCATCGCTCACATATTCGCCTAAGGCATCTTTTAAATCTTTACCCAATTTTAAATTATGAATAAGCTTGTAGATAAGCTTAATTTTACTGTATAGAAACCGTTCGGTGAGGTAGTAAAATACAACAAAACTGGTACCCAGGGCAACCGCAAAGGTAGCCAACATATATAACCAATTGTGCTGAAAATAGAAGTTTAAAAGTGCTAAAGATAGGGCAACTGCTAAGGCATTAATTAATACTAAAACAGAAAGTTTCATAAATTTTTAAGCTAATGGGGCTGCATCCGGGCTTTCTCTTCTGCTGCCTTCGTATAATTCATACTCTAATAAACGGCAATCTAATTTACCATTGTAAAATTCTACCCGTCGCGAAGCACGTAAACCTATGCGTTTAGCCAAATCGGGGTTGCCGGTAAATATATAACCACGGTAGCCCTTTGCTTCTTGCTTCATAAAATCGCCCATGCGTTTATAGGTGGCCTCTAGTTTGGTATGTACCCCCAAACGTTCTCCGTATTCGGGATTAAACATAATTACTCCTGGTGTACTAGGAACAGGAGTTTCGACAAAATCGCATACTTTAAAAGTAATTAATTGATCTACGCCAGCTGTTTGGGCATTTTTTCGAGCTATATCCACTGCATCGGCCGAAATATCGGTAGCAATAATTTCAAAATCGATGGTTTTAACCGATTGATCTTTTAACAAACGGCGTTCGGCGAAAAATACCTCTTCCTCGTAACCCAATACGTGCATAAAGCTATAATTCATGCGGAATAAACCCGGGCGTTTATTGGTTGCCAACAAGGCGGCTTCAATGGCCAAGGTGCCCGAACCACACATGGGGTTTACAAAAGGACTTTTTTGATCCCAATTGGTAGACATAATGGTACTTGCAGCTAAAGCCTCTAACATGGGTGCTTTGCCCGGCAATTTCCGATAACCGTGTTTGGCTAGGGTTTCGCCTGATGTATCCAAAAATATATCGGCTTTATCATCTTTCCAATACAAGTGAATAACCACTTTATCTAACTCGGGACCGGTATTGGGGCGAATTTCTTTTTTCTCTTTAATGCGATCTACAATGGCATCCTTTACCTTTAAATTGGCAAACAAAGGCGTGGTAATAGTTTCGTTATCTACATTGGAGGTAACGGAAAAATAACCAGTGAAATCAATTAAACTCTCCCACTCCATTTCTACCAACTCTTTATATAATCGAGCCGGATTTTCGGCGGTAAAGCTTTTTAAAGAATAAAGCACCTGGCTGGCACAACGTAAATTGAGATTGAGTTTAATACAATCTGTTACGGTACCGGTTAATTCTAAGCCGGTACTAAACACCCTATCGGGAGTAAAGCCTAGGGCTTCTACTTCCGCTTGTAAATAAGGTGCTAGGCGCTTATTACAGGTGATGATGATTTTACTTTTGGTGTGGAAAACTTGCATGATATTTTGCGAAGTTAATCAATTAAAATATGGAGATTTGTTACTAGTATTTTAAAAATTTAGAATTAATGGATATTAAAGGAAAAGTACACGAAGTTAGCGAAGTAATTACCGTAAGCGAAAAGTTTAAAAAGCGTGAGGTAGTAATTGAATATGCAGAAAATCCGAGCTACCCGGAATATGTAAAATTAGAAGCTGTACAAGATAAAGTAAACTTGCTTGATGCCGTAAAAGTAGGCGACCAAGTAGAGGTATTTTTTAACTTACGTGGCCGTCCGTGGACTGATAAAAACGGAAAAACACAATATTTTAACACCCTTTCGGTGTGGAGATTAAACGTTTTGGGAGGCGCTGCTAGTGCTGCACCTACACCAGAATTTGCGGCACCTGCAGATTTATCTGCTGAACCTGGTGCTGAGGATGATCTTCCATTCTAAGCAAAAAACATTTTAGCAAAAAAGCCGTTCCGAATTTCTTCAGAACGGCTTTTTTCATTTTTACACTAACCAAACTACTTGTAATAACTATTAAATACATTTAATACTCAAAAATAGAGCGCTAGCTCCTTGTATTTTGTTAAGAGCTTGTTAAAAAGTGTTAAAATAGGTGGCGCTACGCCAAGCTTGGGTATTTTTGAACCATGAAACGGAAAAACATTGTGCTCATAACCGGCCTAATGGCTATAGCCCTATTGGGTGTATTGGCTATGCAATGGTATTTTCTGAATCAATCCTACCAATTAAAATCGCAACTGTTTGATCAAAATGTAAACGAAGCGCTTAGCAATGTGGCCAAGAAACTCGAACGGCAAGAAGCCTATAATTTTTTGTTAAAAAAGGCAGTAAACACCAGAAATGAATCGCAAAAAAGGAAAGATCGTGCGCAAGCTAGTGATCAGTTGAAACAAAATTCGTCAGTCCGAAAAGAATCTTATGCGCAATTTTTAAGCAAAGAACAGCAAAAAGCAGATAGTTTATTTACCGTACGAGACAGTATGCTTCGGGCACGTTACCCAGTGGTTTTATCTTACGATGCCACCAAAGCTCAAGCTACTGAAGAAGAACTTCAACAAGAATTGGTACAATTTGTAGATCCGTTTGGGGGCATACATCAACAAGTGCTTCAGCAGCGGGTTCCGAAACTCGGTTTTACTAAACAAAATCCAGTAGATTCAATTCGGCAATACATTGTGTTCGACCCGCAATATGGGCCCAAACTCATTACCCTGGCTAAGCCGAGGCTAAGCAATATAAACAGAAACGATGCACCCAATTCGCCTGATGTACAGCTCGTACAACAGTTCTTAGATTCGGTTCAAGAAACTAAGAAAAACGTATTGCAAGATTTGGCACAAGAATTTGGTTCAGCTAAAATGCCCTTAAATAAGCGTATACAAGCGCATATGGTTGATCAACTGCTACGTAAAGAATTAAAAAACAAGGGTATTACGGGGACCTTCACCTACCAAATACAGCAAGCAAATGCCAAAAATAAATTAGGCACACCATTGGAAACTACGGAGCATTTGCATACGGATGAAGTGTATAAAACACAGCTATTTCCGAAAGAAATGATAAAAGAAAGTGGTTGGCTTTTGCTTAGTTTTCCGAACAAAAGCAATTACATTTTGGCAAACATGACCTGGATTATGGTGCTTTCTGGAGGACTCTTACTTATTCTCTTAGGCAGTTTTGGTTATACCTTACAACTTATTTTGCGCCAGAAGAAAATATCGGAAATGAAAACCGATTTCATAAACAACATGACCCATGAGTTTAAAACGCCTGTAGCCACCATTATGATTGCTAGTGAGGCTTTGAAAGATGAAGAATTAAGTGGAGGCAGAGCACAAGTTGAACGCTTAGCTACTATTATTTACGATGAGAATATTCGACTTGGTAATCACATTGAACGTGTTTTGCACCTAGCCAAAGTAGATAAAGAAGATTTTAAACTTGAAAATAGACCCCTAGAATTAAATACCCTTATTGCTGCGGTAGCCGATAGCATGAGCTTACAACTAGAAAAGCAAAAAGCCAGTATTGAATTAGATTTACAAGCAAAAAATGACGTGGTATTGGCTGATGAATTACATCTATCGAACGTGGTATTCAATTTAATAGACAACGCTCTTAAATATTGCGACGGAGAAGCAAAAATTAAGATTAGTACACAAAACCTTGGAAAGCAGGTAGTATGTACGGTACAAGACAATGGCCTTGGAATGAGCAAAGACCAAATTGATAAAATTTTTGATCAATTTTACAGAATACCTACCGGCAACGTACACAATGTAAAAGGATTTGGCTTGGGCTTAAGTTATGTAAATACCATTGTACGCTTATTAAAAGGTCAAATAAAAGTAAAGAGTGAAAAACACAAAGGTTCTACCTTTGAAATTAGTATCCCACTAGCATGAAAAAAATACTATTAGTAGAAGACGACCCAAACTTGGGACTACTCTTACAAGAATATTTGCAACTAAAGGGTAAGTTCGAGGTAGTACGCTGCAGCGATGGTGACGAGGGATTAATAGCCTTCACCAAAGAGGCTTTTGATATCTGCATTTTAGATGTAATGATGCCCAAAAAAGACGGCTTTACCCTTGGCAAAGAAATACGGAAAATAAATCCACACATTCCGCTCATTTTTGCCACCGCAAAAACCATGATTGAAGATAAAACAGAGGCTTTTACCCTCGGTGGCGACGATTATATTACCAAACCCTTTAGAATTGAAGAATTGCTTTTGCGAATCAATGCACTCTTAAAGCGGGTTTATGAACATAAAAACGAAGAAACAAGTGCGCAACAAAGCAGCTTTCAAATTGGCGATTTTGTATTTGATGTAGCCTCACAGCAAATAACTTATAAAGAAAATACCCAGCGATTAAGCACCAAAGAAGCCGAATTATTAAAACTATTGTGCCAGAAACAAAACCAAGTTTTAACCCGTGAAGAGGCACTTTTAGCCATTTGGCACGACGATAATTACTTTAATGGTCGCAGCATGGATGTATTTCTGAGCAAATTGCGCAAATACTTAAAAGCCGACCCGAAAGTAGAAATAATGAACGTACACGGCAGAGGCTATAAGTTATTCATCCATTAGGCCAAGTAATTCAGTTACTAAGCACCTTGTTATCTTACTAAGTAATATTAAGTCCCATAATTATAATTAGTAATTATATTTCTTTTAAGGCACGTTATTTTCTTTTAATTAATCAGATTTGGTTAACTAAAAACAAAATAATATGAAAAAAATCAAAAATTTAATTGGCCCGGCAGTGTGTTTAGGGCTTGGCATGATGGTACTGAGCGCTTGCGAAAAAAGTACTGAATTTACACCAAGCACAGCGGACGGAAGATTAGCAGTAGGGCAAGAAATGAATTTTAAAAGCCTCATTGTGGCACCAGATGCACCAATTGATACCCGTCAAACAACGCCTGCATCTACAAGTTTAGATAAAGGAAATGGATTGGGTATAGCATATTACTACGATTACAGAAAAATAGAACTGTACCCATTACCAAAACCAGATCCAGATCCTGAACCTTGGAGCTTAAAATTAAACCCATAATACCCACACCCAATAAAAAAAACCCTCTAAAACGAGGGTTTTTTTATACCCTAAAATTTGTGTTCGCAAAAACGATTTATACCATTACGCTTGTTACTGATACTATAACACCACTAGTTTAACGTGTAGATGTGGAAAACTAAATCTATAAAAAAGACATTTTTGCGGTATTTTAACCTTAATTAGTTTTGGCAAGATTATTGATGATATAGCTTTAAAAGCATACATTTTTACGAGGATGGAAGAAGAATTTGAATTTGGATTTAGTGAAGATCCTAAATTTTCGGTAGAACGCTACGAAGAAATGATCCGCAATCAGGATCAGTATTTCTTCGATGCACAAGCATTCGAAAACATTATTGATTATTATATCGAAAAAAATGACCCCATAAAGGCACTTCAAGTGGTAGAATATGCTCTGAGCCAACACCCCTTTGTTTCAGTATTCTTAGTAAAACAAGCCCAGTTATTTTTAGTAACCAACCAACTAAACAAGGCCTTTGCCGCCTTAGATAAAGCCGAAACTTTAGAAGCATCTGACCCAGATATTTACACGCTAAGAGGTACCATTTTCGAAGGCCTAGAGCAACATGCCGAGGCACTCGAAAACTATAAAAAAGCATTAGAAATGTCTGAAAATAGAGATGAAATTCTCTTACACATTGCCTACGTATACCAAAATATGGCCGATTATGAATCGGCGGTAACCTACCTAAAAGCGTGCTTAGAAAGCAATATGGAAAACCAAGAAGCGCTTTATGAATTGGCTTTTTGCTACGATGTGCTCGACAAACAGGAAGAATGCATTGAATTTTATAAACAATACATCGATACCGAGCCCTACTCATACGCTGCTTGGTACAACCTGGGCAATGCTTACAATAAATTAAATTTATTCGAAAAAGCCATTGATGCCTACGATTACGCGATTTTAATTAAAGAAAATTTTTCATCGGCCTATTTCAACAAAGGCAATTCATTGGTTAATTTAGATCGCTATAGCGAAGCCATTGACGTGTATAAACAAACCTTTGAGTACGAGCCACCCAATGGAGATACCTATTGTGCCATTGGCGAATGCTACGAAAAATTGGAGCAAATGGACGAGGCTCGTAAATATTATAAAAAGGCGGTTAAAATGGATCCCGATCAGGCCGATGCCTGGTTTGGAATTGGCGTAACGCTCGACTTTGAAGAACGCTTTTTCGAATCCTTGCATTTTTACAGAAAAGCCTTAGAGTTGGACGATCAAAATCCGGATTTTTGGTTTGCCATTGCCGATGCGCAATACAAGCTCAAACAATTAGACGAATCTGAAAAAGCGTACGAAAAAGTTGTAGAACTAAACCCCATTGATATTGAAGCTTGGTTAGATTACTCTTCTATATTATTTG
>CANGZX010000010.1 GCA_947458775.1 Sphingobacteriaceae bacterium
CGGTGCAAAAACTCTTCTTTGCTTATAAAATAATAGTCTTTCCCATCAATTTCGTTGCCTCTTTTGGCACGGGTGGTAGCCGAAACTGAGAAGGCTAATTGCGGTATTTTACCCAATAAATGATGTACAATGGTAGTTTTACCTGCACCCGATGGGGCTGAAAATATAATGAGTTTACCTTGTTGCATACCGCTATCTATAATTAAAGTACGTTGAGTAATTGTTCTTTAATTTTTTCTAATTCTTCTTTCATGTTTACCACCACTTGTTGCATATGTGCATCGTTTGCTTTAGAACCAATGGTATTAATTTCTCTGCCTATTTCTTGGGAAATAAATCCTAATTTTTTGCCATTCGCATCGGCATGGTTGAGGGTGCTTAAAAAATAGTCGGCATGACTTTTTAAGCGGATTTTTTCTTCCGTAATATCTAGTTTATCGATGTAATAAATGAGTTCTTGTTCGAACCTATTTTCATCGATGTGTTCTTTCAAAAGATGATCGTTTAAAATAGTGGATAAACGTTCGCGAATGACCGGTATGCGTTTTTTCTCCGCAGTATCTACCTCGGCTAGGCCACTTAAAATATGCTGAATGCGTAGCTCTAGATCTTTTTTAAGCACGGCACCTTCATCGGCTCTAAACTGCTGAAAAGCTTTGGAAGCTTGTTCAAAAGTTGCTAAAATAAGGGCCCACTCTTCTTCGCTTCCGGTTTCATCGGTATAGCTAATTACCTCGGGCAGGTGCAATGCCAAAGAGAATAGATTGTTGCTGGTATCGCCCAAATTGGCCGCAGCAGCTTTCAATTGCGTGTAGTACGCTGCCAATTTAGCCTGATCTATTTGTGCGGTTTTGGTATCGGTTTGGTTATTTTCAACGGTTAGGGCTACATAGGCCTTTCCTCTTTCAATGCTTTTACTGCATTCGTTTCGCAAGAGCAATTCCTTATCGGAATAGGCTTTGGGCATTTTTAAAGAGAGCTCTAAAAATTTACTGTTTAGCGATTTAATTTCTACGGTAATTTTACTGTTTCCCGTATCACGAGTGGCTAAACCGAAACCGGTCATTGATTTAATCATCGAGCAAAGATACTATAAATTTGATTCTAGCCGAAGCGTAGGGCGCTTACTGATTTGCTAAAATGGCTTCGGCCATTTGTGCTTTTACGGTAGCCTTTAGGCATTCTACATCTTCAAGGCCAAAACCAGTAACCTGTACAGGCGGAAGAAATAAACAGGTAATGATTCCTGGTTTTACCTGTAAAGGGGCCTTGCGTGGTAGCAATGCTTTGGCATTTATGAGCACCATGGGTACAAGGGGCGTTTGCGTTTCAATGGCTATGCGAAAAGCACCATCGTAAAAATTACCCAACAACTCATCGGTGGTATTCATGGTACCTTCCGGAAAAATAAAAATAGACTGCCCTGCGGCAATTTCTACTTTTAAAGCTTGCACGCTAGCTGCTCTGCTTTCTGGGCTTTTGCGGTCGAGCATTACGACTAGTTTTTTATACAAAATTCCAAAAATAGGGGCTTTTACCATTTCTATTTTACCCAAAGGCTTAAAAGCTTGGGGGGCTGCCAATACTACCGAAATGGCATCGAGGTAGGAACCGTGGTTACACACATAAATGTAGGATTTGGAGGTGTCTACGACCTCTCTATTTTTGATTGTAATGCGGTACAAGCATAAAATAGCTACCGCCTTAGCCCAAATACGCAAGCAGGTAAATGATAAGGCTTGTGCTTTTTTGCCTTTAAATAGGAGTTGAATGAGAATGATAAAAGGAAACATCAACAGCATGAAGGCGATGAAAACCACCAAACCCCATACTAAATACAGGCTAGCAACTATATTTCGAATAAATTTCATACTTAGATACTTAAAGTTTCGCAAGCCTTTTCGGCAGCCATTTTTTCGGCATTTTTCTTGTTAAAATCACGGCCCAAACCTACTACGTCACCATCAACAAGTGCCTGAATAGAAAATAGTTTTTCAGATTCACCGGCCTCATTTACAAGGGGTTCGAATGCAAAATCTTTACCCTCACGTTGGCACCATTCTATGAGTTTGCTTTTAAAATTGGTTTCGGTTAATTCCAATTGGTGCACATCTACGTGGTCTTGTATAATGCGGTTCAGAATAAGATCTTTAGTAAAATTATAGCCTTTATCTAGGTAAACGGCACCAATAAAGGCCTCAAAGGCATCGCCCAAGAGCGAACTTTGTTTATTACCGTAGTTTACCATTTTGGCATCGTATTCTACCAACTCGTTAAAGCCAAGTTTACGGGCTAGTTGGTTTAAGTTTACCCTACTTACAATTTTAGAACGCATTTCGGTTAAAAAGCCCTCATTTTTATACGGATATCGCTTAAAAAGCATTTCGGCTACCACAGCTCCCAAAATGGCATCGCCCAAAAATTCTAAGCGTTCATTACTACTTTTGGTACCGTTTTTTAGAGAAATAGCCACCGAACGATGGCGAAAAGCCATGCGGTATAAATTTAAATTGCTTGGCACAAAGCCCAACATATTTTTTAGGCTCTTTGCAAACTTACGATGCGGAGATAAATAGAGATTGTATGCTTGAAAAATGGGCATCTAAAAACGTTAGTGAATCGAGTTGTACGATTAATTACAACGAATGTAAGAGAAAGTAAGGGAATTAGACTTGATATTTTTTAAATATCACCGAAGCATTGTGTCCACCAAAGCCAAAAGTATTGCTTTGTGCTGCACGTACTTCACGTTTTTGCGCCTTGTTAAAGGTAAGGTTCAATTTCGGATCAATTTCTGGATCATCCGTAAAGTGGTTGATAGTTGGAGGGATAATATCGTTTTGTACCGATAATACCGAGGCAATGGCTTCTACGGCACCGGCTGCACCCAACAAATGGCCAGTCATAGATTTGGTGGAGCTGATATTTAAACGATAGGCGTCTTCGCCAAATAAACTTTGAATAGCCCTGGTTTCGCTAATATCTCCCAGCGGTGTTGAGGTTCCGTGCACATTGATATAATCAATATCCGAAGTGCTCATACCGGCATCTCTCAAGGCATTGGTCATTACCAATTTGGCACCTAAACCATCTGGATGTGGGGCCGTAATGTGATTTGCATCGGCACTCATGCCTCCTCCAACCAATTCGGCATAAATTTTAGCACCACGTGCCAAAGCATGATCTAGCTCTTCTAAAATTAAGGTACCAGAACCTTCGCCGGCAACAAAGCCGTCTCGGTCTTTATCAAACGGACGTGAAGCCGTTTTAGGATCGTCATTTCTGGTAGAAAGGGCATGCATGGCATTAAAACCTCCAATACCTGCTTCGTAAATAATGGCTTCAGAACCACCCGAAATAATAATATCGGCCATGCCTAAACGCACATAATTAAATGCATCAATTAAAGCATTGGTAGAAGAAGCACAAGCAGAAACGGTAGAGAAGTTTGGTCCACGTAAACCATACTTAATAGAAATATGGCCCGGGGCAATATCCAAAATCATTTTTGGAATAAAGAAAGGGTTGAAACGAGGGGTACCATCGCCACCGGCAAAATTGGTTACCTCGTCTGAAAACGTTTTTAAACCGCCAATACCCGATCCCCAAATTACACCAATGCGGTTGGTATCTAGATTTTCGAAATCTAAAGCCGCATCTTTTACAGCCTCATCGGTAGAGGCTAAGGCAAAATGTACAAAGGGATCTAACTTGCGGGCATCTTTGCGATCCATAAATTGTTCTGGATCGAAGTTTTTAACCTCACATGCAAATTTGGTTTTAAAAAGAGTAGTGTCAAAATGGGTTATTGGATTGGCACCACTTACTCCATTCAGCAAGTTATTCCAAAACTCAGGAACCGTATTACCGATTGGAGTAAGTGCACCTAAACCCGTTACAACAACTCTTTTAAGCGCCATTGGAGCGTATTATTTTACGTTTGTTTCTAAGTAGGCAATAGCTTGACCAACCGTACCGATGGTTTCAGCTTGCTCATCAGGAATAGCAACATTGAATTCTTTTTCGAATTCCATGATAAGCTCTACGGTGTCTAATGAGTCGGCGCCTAAATCGTTGGTAAAAGAAGCTTCTGGGGTAACTTCTGCTTCATCAACTCCTAATTTTTCTACGATAATTGCTTTGACTCTTGATGCGATATCAGACATAGTTTTATGATTTAAGGGTTAAATAATTCTGTGCAAAGAAAAATAAATAATATCAAATATCAAACCTTTTTGTTTTTGTCTTATACACATCGCCAATTAAACGCAAATGATGTTACTTTTGTATAAGATTAAAGCGAAATAAAAACCTTGAATAAAATTACGCTAAAACTAGAACTCGATTTCGATTTCATTGTACTGGCTATTACTACCTCTTTAAAAGATTATAGGCTGTGTTTTCACCTCAACAAATTCGCTCCGGCCAATTTTATGCGGGTTGATGAATTGGCCCTACCCTTATCCGATAACCATACTGTAGCACTATTTAATAGATATACGTATCTGCCAGAAAATTGCGAAACCGAATTTTACCTGTTGAGTAATAAAGGATCGGAGGGTTTATTAATACCCGAAATGAACCGAGTGGATTACTTTTTAGTGATTAAAAATTTTATTGATAAGGAGGATTTAGAAGCTTGGATAACCCACTTAAAACAAATTCCTGAAGTGCTAGCTGCTGTAGAAGTTGATGTTAAAAAGTTGAAATCCAAAGAAAATCTGCTATTTTAGCGCTGTTTATAATATAGGTGTACCTCATACACTCATTTTTAAATACCATTCAAACACACCCTGCATGAAGCAAGTTCAAAGTAGAACTAAAATTGTGGCCACCATGGGCCCGGCATCTTCTCAAAAAGAAATGCTCATAAGTATGATAGAAGCCGGATTGAACGTATGCCGCTTAAACTTTTCGCATGGTAGCCAAGAAGTTCATCAAAAAACCATTGACACCATTCGAGAAATTAACGCAGCGTATAAAACCAATGTGGGTATTTTGGCCGATTTACAAGGACCAAAAATTCGTATTGGTATGGTGCAAGAAGGAGGTATACAACTAGTAAATGGCGCACAAATAACCATTACCACCACCGAGCAAATTGGCGATAACGAAAAAATATACATTACCTACGATACTTTTCCGAACGATGTACGCCAAGGTGAAATTATTTTATTAGACGATGGCAAGCTACAATTGCGTGTACTCAATACTAATAACAAAGATGAAGTGCGCTGCGAAGTGGTACATGGCGGTATTTTAACATCTAGAAAAGGGGTAAACTTACCAAACACCAAAGTATCACTACCCAGTTTAACCGAAGAAGATTTAAGTAATTTACATTTTGCCCTTAAAAATGATATTGAGTGGATTGGGCTTTCATTTGTACGAGATGCCAGCGATATAGTAGAATTAAAACACATTATTGCCCAAAGCGGAAAACCTGCCCGTGTGATTGCCAAAATAGAAAAGCCAGAAGCCATTGAAAATATAGACGAAATTATTTCGGTAACCGATGGGGTAATGGTGGCACGTGGCGATTTGGGCGTAGAAATGCCTATGGAACAAGTGCCTGTATTGCAAAAAATGATTGCTAAAAAATGTCGTGCAGCAGGTAAACCCGTAATTGTGGCTACCCAAATGCTCGAAAGCATGATTACCACACCACGCCCTACCCGTGCCGAAGTAAACGATGTAGCCAACTCGGTATTGGATGGCGCCGATGCTGTAATGCTTAGTGGCGAAACTTCAGTAGGTGAATTTCCGCTAATCGTAATTGAAACGATGCAGAAAATTATTACCAACGTAGAAGAAAATGCGTACCATTATAATACCCAAAAAGTACTCGACAAAAACTCAAATACCTACATGTCTGATGCAGTTTGTGGAACCGCAGTACACTTAGCCGAACAAACCCATGCCGTTGGTATTGTATCTATGACCTACTCGGGTTATACCGCCTTCGAAATTTCTAGTCACCGGCCAAAAGCCAGTACCTTTATTTTTACAAGTAACCGCAACCTATTAAACTCCTTAAGTTTAGTATGGGGTGTACAAGCATTTTTTTACGACAAGTTTGAAAGTACCGACAATACCATTAGTGAAGTAAACACCATACTCAAAGCTGAACACCAGGTAAAATCTGGAGATGTGGTAATTAATACCGCCGCCATGCCTATCGAAAATAAAGGAAAAACCAATATGGTAAAAGTGACCGTTATTGATTAGCATTGAGCTTTAATACCACCAAAAAGCCTCTAAAATAATTAGGGGCTTTTTTTATGCCAAAAAGATGGTGTAATAAGTACATGAATGTGTGCTGAGAAATTCGTGCAGAATTATAATTAAAAATTATTTTTTTCTGAGTTTTCCACAGCGTTAATTACTTACAAAACAAGTACTTATAAAAATATTTTTTACGTAGTGATTGTTTGGGCTTCGACTTGTGGAAAACTCAAATTGAGTGCATAGAATGGAAAGAATAAATTTGGAGAAAAACCCCGTAGATTTTTCTCGAAAGGGTAAGTCAAATTCATTAACAATTTAATTCGCAGTACAAGGCATGGGTAAAACTCCTACAAAAGCAAAAGCCACCGGTAAAGGTTTAAGCTTTCCACGTTATTTCACCAAAGATGGGGTGAACGTTTACGATCTTTTCCAATATGAAAAGCGCTCGTCAGTAATTCGCAATCCGGCAGGAGATGCCGTGTTCGAAATGAACGATGTAGAAGTGCCCGCCAGTTGGAGTCAAGTAGCAACCGATATTTTAGCACAAAAGTATTTCCGTAAAGCCGGAGTACCACAAGCAGATGGTAGCTTGGGTTCTGAAAAAAGCATTAAGCAAGTAGCACACCGTATGGCCGACTGTTGGAAACAATGGGGCGTACGTTACGACTATTTTGCAAGCCCTGCCGATGCACAAGTATTTTACGACGAATTGGTGTACACCATCGTGGGTCAGTTGGCAGCGCCAAACTCACCACAATGGTTTAATACTGGGTTACACAGCTCTTACGGCATTACCGGAAAGCCACAAGGTCACTATTTCGTAAATCCAGAAACCGAAGTATTAAGCAAATCGACCTCAGCTTACGAGCGTCCGCAACCACATGCCTGCTTTATCCTTTCGGTAAGCGATGATTTAGTAAACGATGGCGGTATCATGGACCTTTGGGTGCGTGAGGCCCGTATCTTTAAATATGGATCGGGTGTGGGAACCAATTTCTCACAAATCCGTGGCGAAAACGAAAAATTGTCTGGTGGTGGTTATTCATCGGGCTTAATGTCGTTCTTAAAAATTGGCGACCGTGCAGCAGGAGCCATCAAATCTGGTGGTACTACCCGTCGTGCAGCCAAAATGGTGTGTTTAGATTTAGATCACCCAGAAATTGAAGGTTTCGTAAACTGGAAAGTTGAAGAAGAGAAAAAAGTAGCGGCTTTAATTGCTGCCGGTTACTCTTCAGATTACGAAGGCGAAGCGTACCGCACGGTATCGGGTCAAAACTCAAACAACTCGGTTCGTATACCCAATGCATTTTTTAAAGCATTAGAAAACGGTGACAACTGGGATTTAATTGGTCGTATTAAAGGAGATGTAGTAAAATCTATCTCGGCAGAAAAATTATGGCAAGATATTGCCTTTGCTGCTTGGGCTTGTGCCGATCCGGGTGTACAATACGATAGCACCATCAACGAATGGCACACTTGCCCTGAAGGTGGACGCATCAATGCATCAAACCCCTGCTCTGAGTACATGTTCTTAGACAATACCGCATGTAACTTAGCCTCTATTAACCTAGCACACTTTTTCAATAAAGAAACTCTGGTTTTTGATGTAAAAGGATTTGAGCACGCTTGCCGTGTATGGACTGTAGTATTGGAAATTTCTGTGTTGATGGCGCAATTCCCATCAAAAGAAGTAGCCCAATTATCATACGATTACCGTACCCTAGGTTTGGGTTATGCCAACTTGGGTTCTATGTTAATGGTTGCCGGTATTCCGTACGATAGTGAGCAAGCCCGTGCCATTGGTGGTTCTATTACCGCTATTATGACCGGTACTGCCTATGCAACTTCAGCAGAAATGGCCAAAGAGTTAGGCA
This sequence comes from Sphingobacteriaceae bacterium, assembly GCA_947458775.1. Taxonomy (GTDB): domain Bacteria; phylum Bacteroidota; class Bacteroidia; order Sphingobacteriales; family Sphingobacteriaceae; genus JAIPAN01. The sequence goes on from CANGZX010000010.1 coordinate 8,103, forward strand.
CCTTTACCAGATACGAAGAAAACAAAAAACACATGTTGCGTGTAATGCGTAATCACCGCTATGCGGCTTACAACGCAAGCGATGCCACCTATGAAGGTTTAGAAATTACCCCTCAAGGTATAGATCCTAAATATTGCCCTGATTATTTATTAGCGGCTGCCTGCAATTCGTGGGATAAAGCAGTTGAATTGGGCGAAAAATACGGTTACCGTAACGCACAAACTACCGTAATTGCACCAACCGGAACCATTGGTTTGGTAATGGACTGCGATACTACCGGTGTAGAACCAGATTTTGCTTTGGTTAAATTCAAAAAATTATCGGGTGGTGGTTATTTCAAAATTATTAATCAGTGTGTGCCAGCTGCTTTACGCAACTTGGGCTATACCGAAGATCAAATTACAACCATTGTAAACTATGCAAAAGGTGCGGCTACTTTAGCAGGAGCGCCACACATTAACGCACAAACCTTAGCCGACAAAGGCTTTTCACAAGACGAAATTGAGAAAATAGAAAAATCTCTACTTTCTGCTTTCGAAATTGGCTTTGTGTTTAACCAATGGACTTTAGGCGAAGATTGCTTAAAACGTTTAGGTTTCAAAGCTGAACAATACAACGATTTTGATTTTAATTTATTAAGAAACCTGGGCTTTAGCCGTCAGCAAATTGCTGAAGCTAACGAATACATTTGCGGCACAATGACAGTAGAGGGAGCGCCATTCTTAAAAGAAGAGCACTACCCGGTATTTGATTGCGCCAACAAATGTGGTACCAAAGGAGAGCGTTATATTCATGCGCACGGCCACATAAAAATGATGGCAGCTGCACAACCATTCTTATCGGGTGCTATTTCTAAAACCATCAACTTGCCGAATGAGGCTACCGTTGAAGAAATTAAAGATTGCTACGAATTATCGTGGAAATTGGGTACCAAAGCCAATGCCATTTACAGAGATGGAAGTAAATTATCGCAACCATTATCTACCAAATCGGCGGATTCTAAAGAAGATGTGTTAGATACCGTAGAGGATGTATTGGGCGAAGCGGCAAACGTAAAATTAAGCGACTTAACGCCTGAGCAAGTATTAGAAGCAGCTCGTGCTATTTTAGATCGTTCTACCGATACGCATTTCAAACGCCAATTATCATCGGTGGTAGAAAAGAAAAGCATGCCAGCAAAACGCAGTGGCTTTACACAAAAAGCAGCTGTGGGTGGCCAAACCATTTTTGTGCGCACCGGCGAATACGAAGATGGAACCTTGGGCGAAATCTTTGTAGATATGCACAAAGAAGGCGCAACCTTCCGTTCGTTAATGAACTCCTTTGCCATTGCCATATCGGTAGGTTTACAATACGGTGTGCCTTTAGAAGAGTATGTAGATAAATTCACCTTTACCCGTTTCGAACCATCGGGTATGGTAAGTGGCCACGATAACATCAAATCGGCTACCTCTATTATCGATTATATCTTCCGCATGTTGGGTTACGAATACCTAGATCGTCAAGATTTGGTACACGTACTTACCGAGAAAAAAGTAGTATTGGGAAATCCTCAAATCCAGGATACCGATACCAATCCGGATAGTAGCAACGTGTTGGAAACAGCCAAAGTAAGCGAAACCGTTACGGTAGGTGATAAAACCCTAAAACCTGTATTGGATATTTCGGGTGGTGGCCAATCGGATGCACCAGCATGTAGCAATTGCGGACACATTATGGTGCGTTCGGGCACCTGCTACAAATGCTTAAACTGCGGTACACAAGGCGGCTGTTCTTAATAGCTAACTAATACCCCATAAAAAAACCCTCCCGAAATTCTGGAGGGTTTTTTGTGCTTTATTAAAGCCTAAACACAATGATATGATGCGTTGCAGCTGTAGTAGTTAACCGAATTGGATTATCAATCATTCCAATAGAATAAGAGGCAGGATCAGCATCAAACAAACCGGTCCATGAGGCAAAAGCGAAAAACCCTGGGCTTACGGTTACCACCTTTTCTGCTACCAAGACACTACCATCATTATTATAAGCCATATAATTAAATATCAACTCAGTACTGCTTACACTGGTAATTTCTAATTTAGCATAGTGTATCGTGGGTCCATCGCCTTTTAAAAATAAAATACTGCCCACTTTAAAATTTCTGGCTTCGGCCACATTGTCGTAAAAAATAGGAATACCCGTATTTTGAGCAGTTAATTCCGCTTCATGGGCTTTTATATCGGCTAAGCCAATTTGAGCAAAACTAACTGGAGGAGTTATTTTTTTGTCTTCTTTACAGGCGCTTGCAAACAAACTTACACAGCTTACAAGCAATAGAAGGAGTTTCACACTGGTTTTCATAAATTTTTTA
>CANGZX010000011.1 GCA_947458775.1 Sphingobacteriaceae bacterium
AAATCAACATAATCGTGCCCACGTTTAAAGGCTTTATCGGTTTTTTCGTCCCACAAGTGGGCGTATAAAATTTTCTCGGTAAGCGTTAAAGGTTTACCCACAACGGTACGGGCAGCATTTACTCTGCTCTCGAAGTTTTGGTAAACTTTTTTAATCATCTGGATATCAAATGCCATGTTTATTTCTTTTTTAGTTCTAAAATAGACGTGCGCTAAGGTACAAAAAAACCTTTTTTCTTCCACCTTTGGCACACGCTAATTGTTTTGGACATACAAAAAACTTTTTATCTTCGTTCTTTAGTCCAAAAACAAATAATATGAAAAAAGTAACAATTGCTCTATTTTTAGTTTGTATTTCCCTCAGTGGGTTATACGCTCAGTTGAGAGTTCAAGGAATAGTGAAGGATGCACAAGGTCAGCCAATGCCTGGCGTGAGTGTATCTGAAAAAGGTTCGGGTAAAGGTACGGCCACCAATGCTAATGGGATTTTTAATCTCGAAGTGAGCGGAAAATCGGCCATTATTAGATTTTTTATGTTGGGCTATCAAGCCCAAGAGTTGGTTGTGCCCGAAGCTAGCAACGGACTCTATAAAATGACCGTTAGCTTAAAAGAAAATTCTACTTCGCTATCTGAAGTGGTGGTGGTGGGCTCTCGTAGTTTACGTAGAAGTGCTACCGAAACCGCCGTTCCGGTAGATATTATTGACATGAAGAGCGTAATTAAACAAACTGGTAAATTAGAATTGAATCGTTTGTTAGAATATGCGGCCCCTTCATTTAATGCTAATAAACAAACGGGTTCCGATGGTGCCGATCATATTGATCCGGCTACGATTCGTGGCTTAGGCCCCGATCAAACCTTGGTGTTAATTAATGGCAAACGTCGTCACCAATCTTCATTAATTAATTTATTTGGTACCCGTGGCCGTGGAAATACCGGTACCGATTTAAATGCCATTCCTGTTTCGTCTATAGATCATGTAGAGATATTACGAGATGGTGCTTCGGCCCAATATGGTTCTGATGCTATTGCCGGTGTAGTAAATATTGTGTTAAAAAAGAACGTGAATGAGTTTAATGGTTTTGTGAATACCGGGGCTTACAGTTCGCCTAAATTTGGCGAAAAGAAATTTGATGGCATAAGTTCACAATTTGGTGGAAATTATGGCATTCAAGTCGGTGAAAAGGGTTTCGTAAATTTCTCCATGAATTATTTAAATGCGCAAAAAACCAGAAGAGTGCCTACACCCGATCAGGCTACTCCAGATATTTACCGTCGTCAGTTTGGCGATGCCTCTGGCCGTGATTTTGGAACTTTTGTGAATGCTTCTTTACCAGTGAGTAAAGAGACAGAAGTGTATGCTTTTGGCGGATTTAGTAATCGTTTTACCGATGCCTACGCTTGGAGCCGTTTTGCAGGTGCTCCTAACAATGTTGATGCCATTTATCCTAACGGATTCGATCCGCATATTCAATCGCAGATTGATGATAAATCCATTTCAACCGGTATCCGTACCAAATCAAACGGGCGGGATATCGATTTCAACAATACTTTTGGGAGTAACCGCATGCATTATTTTGTAGACGGCACTAACAATGCAAGTTTAGGTGTACAAACCCCTACTTTTTTTGATGCAGGTGGTTTTCAGTTCACTCAAAATACTACGGGATTAAATTTTAGCAAGCCATTTGATAAGGTCGCTTCGGGTTTAAACGTAGCTTTTGGAACAGAGTACCGCATAGATCGTTATGAGATTTTTCCCGGCGAAGAGGGTTCGTATACAGACTATACTCCAGTTGGTAATACTCCAGGAGGTTCGCAGGGTTTTCCGGGTTTCCAACCCCGTAATGAAGTAAACGTGAGTCGCAGTAATTTAGCAGCGTATACCGATGTGGAATTGGACGTAACCAAGAAATATTTGGTTACTGCCGCGGTGCGTTTTGAGAATTATTCAGATTTTGGCAGTACGCTCAATGGTAAATTGGCCATGCGTTATAAATTTTCTAACGCCTTTAACCTACGTGGATCGGTAAGCACGGGTTTCCGTGCACCATCTTTACAGCAAACCTATTTCAATACCACTTTTACCAATTTTGTGGCCGGACAGCCTAAAGAAGTATTGTTGGCGGGAAATTTAAGTAGCCTTACCCGTACCTTGGGGATTCCTAAATTGACCGAAGAAAATGCGGTAAATAGTAGCCTAGGTTTTACCTTGAAACCGCTTAATAATTTGACTTTAACTGTAGATGCCTATCAAATTGATGTGAAAAACCGTATTGTATTGACGGGTTATTTTACGGATAGTGATCCTGTTATTGGTTTAGATTTACAGAATTTGGGTGTAACGCAAGCACAATTTTTTACCAATGCCATTGATAGCCGAAACCGTGGAATAGATATCAACCTAACTCATGATGCCACTTTAGGTACCGGAAGATTGGTAACTACCTTTGCTGCCAATTTTAGTGAAATGGATATCCAGAAAATTAAAACCAATACCAAGTTGGCCGGTAAAGAAGCTATTTATTTCGGCCCTAGAGAACAAGCTTTCGTAAAAGCCTCTGCACCGCCGAGCAAAATGAACCTAAGTTTCGATTATTCGAATAAGAAATTTACCGGTTCTGTGCGTTTGGTACGCTTTGGAGAGATTAAGCTTATTGGTTATGATGACGTAGCTCAGTTTTATACGCCTAAAATCACCACAGATGTTTCTTTAGGCTATAAATTGAGTAAAAGCTTGAGCCTGAATTTAGGCGCAGATAATTTATTAGATGTATATCCGGATAGACAAAACCAAAGTGCTACCGAAGCCGGAGGTTCTTGGGATTCGGTGCAAATGAATTATAACGGACGTCGTTTCTTTGCCCGTTTAGGCATGACTTTCTAAGCAATTCCTATCAACATACAGAAGGCTACCAGGTGCAAAACCGGTAGCCTTTTTTTGTCCAGTATTCCAAAGCACGAGGTAAGGAATATTCTAATCGTTCTTGCGCTTTTAAACTATCGTGAAATACCACAATAGCGCCATTATCGGCAGCGTTTATCACTCTTTTTAAGCACGTTTCTGGTTTTAATTTTGGGTGATAATCGTGGCTTAAAATATCCCACATGATAATTTTTAGCGCTGGGTTGTATGCCCGTAATTGCTTTATTTGTGCCTTCGTAATTCTGCCATAAGGTGGCCTAAACAAATTAGAGTGAACTACTTGTTCGCACTGTTTAAACTCTTCTAAATAGGTTTTGCTATCTATTTTCCAACCATTTACATGATGAAAAGTATGGTTGCCTACCGCATGTCCATCGGCTTGTATTTGTTTAAACACCTCGGGATGTTTACGCACATTATCGCCAATGCAAAAAAATGTGGCCTTTACTCCGAATTTTTTTAAGGTTTTTAAAACAAAGGGTGTAACAATAGGTATAGGCCCGTCGTCAAAGGTGAGGTAAATGCATTTATCCGTACGGCTTTCGTGCCAAGTTAAACTTGGGTATAGATAGGAAAGCCAAAAAGGAGTTTTTACCGGATACATTCTTTGTTCAATTTGCGTACGAAGATAAAAGATGTATTGATAATTTTTAGAAGCACCCACTATGAATTTAAAATCTAGTTCCTTGTTGTTGGTTTTTATGATAGTCTGCGGACTTAATAGGAGCCAAGCACAAGAGAAAATTACCTTAGAGCAGGCTATAAATTTGGCGCTTACCAATAATATCCAACTCAAGCAAGCCAAATTAAATGTAGCCTTAACTGCAGAAGAATATAACCAATCTAAATGGGCTCTTACACCAAGCTTAAATGCCAATAGTAATTTAAACTATAGCTTAGGCCGTAGTTTCGATCAACTTTCTGGTCAGGCATTCGATCAGAGTGTTACTTCGGGTAACGGAAGTTTAAGTTCATCGGTGGTGTTATTTCAGGGCTTTCAGCGCATCAACCAAATTTCGCAAAATAAATATCTATTAGCTGCCGATAAAAGTAATGCTGAAAAGGCCAAAAACGATTTAATATTGAACGTTGTAAGCACGTATTTGCAAGTATTAAATGCACAAGATTTGGTAGAAACTGCCAAGCAGCAAGTAACCTTTGCCCGTATGCAATTAGATCGCGAACAAAAGTTATTTGATGTGGGTAACAAAACCCTTGCCGATTTATCGCAAGCAAAAGCCCAATTTGCCACTGCCGATTTAAACCTAACCAATGCCCAAAACCAATCGGATTTGGCTTTCTTAAATTTAGCGCAACTCTTAGAGCGTGATCCGGGTAGCCCATTTGAGATAGAAAAACCAATGGTAGATGCCCTTAAAGCATCTGAAAATACCTACGAAGCCAATGCGGTTTACCAAACTGCTTTGGTAACTTTTCCAGATATTAAATTAGCTGAATACCGAACCTTAGCTGCCAAAAAAGGAGTTTCGGTAGCTAGAGGTGGATTTTCTCCACGTATCAGTTTCGGAGGTAATTTAAGTACAGGTTATTCTAGCGGAAGAATCCAGTTAATATCTGGCAGTAATCCTCCTGCATTTGAAAAGATACCTTTAAACGACCAACTAAGCAGCAACTATAGCCGAGGTGTGGGTATGAGCTTAAACATTCCTCTTTGGAATGGTAACCAAGCTCGTAGTGTGGTCAATAGAGCTAAAATCTCGTATCAAAATGCTACCCTTTCGGAGCAATTGGCTAAAAACAACTTAAATAAAGTAATTAACCAAGCTTTGTATGATTTAAAAGCTGCTCAAAAGCGTTTCGAATCTACTCAGAGCGCCTATAATTCATCAAAAGAAGCATTTAATGTAGTAGAGCAACGCTATACTGTGGGCTTGGTAAATACCTTAGATTATTACCAAACTCAAGTAAATTTAAACAAAGCCGCCTTTGATGTCATTCAGGCTAAATACGATTTATTATTTAAAACCAAGGTGATAGATTTCTACTTAGGTAAACCCATTAATTTTTAATAACACCAACATCCATACAATATGGCACAGAAAAAAAACACGTTAAAATATGTATTGATAGGCCTTGGGGTCTTATTGGTAATTGCCGTAGCCGGAAATAAATTAGGCTTTTTTGGTAAAGGCGATGTAACCGAAGTAGCGGTAGACAAAGCAGAAGATCGTATCATTACCGAAACTGTTTCGGCTAGTGGTAAAGTACAACCAGAAATTGAGGTTAAATTAAGCTCCGAAGTATCGGGAGAGATAGTTGAATTATTGGTGAAAGAAGGCGATGTGGTAAAGAAAGGCCAATTGCTTTGTAAAGTGCGCCCAGATATTTTAAAATCGGGCTATGATCGTGCAGTAGCATCATTAAACAGCCAAAAAGCAAGTTTAGCCTCAGTAAAACAACAATTAAAACAAGCCGAAGCTAATTTTAAAAACACCGAAGCTCGTTTTAAACGCAATCAAGAATTGTTTCAGAAAAAAGTAATTTCTGCATCGGAGTTTGATGCAGCCAATGCCGAGTACGAAAGTGCACGTGCTAACTTAGAATCGGCCCGTCAAAATGTAGTAGGCTCGGGTTATGGTGTGCAACAATCATCAGCCATTGTAAAAGAAGCTGGCGATAACTTGGCTAGAACTACAATTTATGCTCCGGTTGATGGCGTAGTATCTAAACTATCGGTAGAGCCGGGCGAACGTGTAGTAGGAACCGCACAAATGGCTGGAACCGAAATTATGCGTATTTCTAACCTAACCTCTATGGAAGTTAGTGTAGATGTAAACGAAAGTGATATCAACCGAGTAAGCCTAAACGATCAGGCTGATATTGAAGTAGATGCCTTTCAAGGTCAAAAATTTAAAGGAGTAGTAACCGAGATTGCTAGTTCGGCCAATGTGTTGGGCGGAAGTGCCGATCAGGTAACCAATTTTACTGTAAAGGTACGTATCCTACCCGAATCCTATGCTAGCCTAGCTGCCGGCAATCAAAAAGCATCTCCATTTCGTCCGGGTTTATCGGCAACAGTTGACATTAAAACCAATGAAGTAAAAGGACTAACTGTTCCTATTCAATCGGTAACTACTCGTGAAGAGGATAAGAAAAAAGCGAACGCCGAAAGCAGCAGTACTAGCGATACGGAAGATAAAAAAGCAACGTTTGATGCACCAATTAAAGAATATGTATTTGTTTACAAAGATGGTAAGGTAAAACAAGTAGAAGTGAAAACCGGTATTCAAGATGATACCTACATTCAAGTATTGAGTGGATTAAAAGCAGGCGAAGAAATTGTTTCTCGTCCGTTTACAGCCATTTCTAAAACGTTAAAAGATAAAATGACCGTTAAAAAAGTAGACAAAGAAAAACTACTTACCGGCACTAAGAAAGAGTAATTTTTAAAAATTACGTAACTTGTCCCCCTTTACAGAGCATATCTCTTAAAGGGGGATTTTTATTTATACAGATACATGAAACCTAAAATTGCAGTCGTAGGCGGAGGAAGTTGGGCAACAGCCATTATTAAAATGCTGTCTGATAACACGATGCCAAAAGAAATTTTTTGGTGGATGCGTTGTGCAGAGTCTGTGGCACATGTACAAAAGTATAAGCACAACCCACGCTATTTAAGTTCGGTAGCTATTCAACTGCCCGAAGAACATATTAGCACCAATTTAAAAGCAACCATAGCTAAAGCCGATTTTATTTTGCTGTGTGTGCCTGCTGCCTTTTTAAAAGAGGCTTTAAGCGATATCACTCCCGAAGATTTTAAAGGCAAGAAAGTAATTTCGGCTATTAAAGGCATTGTGCCAGATGAGAATCAGATTATTGGAGAGTTTTTGAACCAACACTATCATGTGCATTTGCAAGATATTTTGGTCATTAGTGGCCCATGCCATGCCGAAGAGGTGGCTCTAGAAAAGTTATCCTACCTTACCATTGCGTCTCCTGATATCACATTAGCGGAACAATTTGCGGCTATGTTGGCTACACGTTCTATTAAAACCAATGTATCGGAAGATATTTATGGTACCGAGTACGCTGCCGTATTAAAAAATATTTATGCAGTAGCTAGTGGTATTTGCCATGGTTTGGGGTATGGAGATAATTTTCAAGCGGTATTAATTGCCAATGCTATTCGAGAAATTAGCCGCTTTGTAGATGTGGTACATCCCATCAATCGCGATATAAATGAATCGGCTTATTTAGGCGATTTACTAGTAACAGCATATTCGCAATTTAGCCGTAACCGTACGTTTGGCACCATGATAGGGAAGGGTTATACCGTGAAATCGGCCCAATTAGAAATGAATATGATTGCCGAAGGCTATTATGCCGTAAGCTGTCTGCACCAAATTAATAAGCAATACAAGGTAAATATGCCTATTTGCCGAGCAGTGTATGCTATTTTATATGAAGGTCATTCTGCTTTTTTAGAAATGCGTTTACTTACCGAAGAATTAACTTAAACTGATGAGATATCTTTTCTTCCTATTCTTTTTTGCCGCAGCTTTATCGCTGCAAGCACAAGAAAAAAAGTCTAACACCAAGCCCATAATTGTAGAGGCCTCTTGTGGCGAATGTAATTTTGGATTGAAAGGGAAAGGCTGCGATTTAGCAGTACGAATAAATGGGAAGGCCTATTTTGTAGATGGTACCTCGATTGATGAACATGGTGATGCCCATGCAAAGGATGGGTTTTGCCAAGCTATACGCAAAGCAGAAGTTAAAGGAAAAATAGTGAAAGGTAGATTTAAAGCCACCTATTTTAAATTACTACCCAAGTAAGCATAAAAAAAAGTCCCCTCGAAATTCGAGGGGATTTTTTGATTAGCGTCTTTTTCTGCTAGAGCGTTCTTCTCGGGTTTTGCCAGAGAAGTCGCGGAAACCGCCACCGCCACCGCCTTCGCGATTGCCGCCACCGTAGCTGCTGCCTCCCTCACGTCTTCCACCGCCACCATAGCCACTTCCGCCTTCACGTCTTCCGCTACCGCCGCTGTTTCCACGATAGCCACCGCCACCGCTGTTTCCGCGGTAACCGCCACCACCACCATCACGTTTGCCGCCATAGCCGCCACCGCCACGAGGACGATTGCCACCACCACCGCCACCTTCAAGGCCACGGTCGCCGGCTAGCTCAACACGAACAGGACGACCTTGGAATTCGATGTTTTTACTAAATTCTTGTTGTACTTTATCGGCAAATTCATTCTCCACTTCAAAGAAGGTATATACACCCTTCAAATCAATTTTACCAATGGTTTTGCCACTAATTTTAGCTTGGTTGCAAATAAATCCGAGCATATCGCCACGGCTAAAATCATCTACCGAACCTAAGTTGATAAACAATCGAGTGAAATCACTCTTAAATCCTGTTCTGCCAAATTTATCGCCACGTTCGCCTCTACCACTATCTTCTGCTGAAGCATTTAAATCTGGAGCGTTTTTATAGTAATCTAAGAAACGGTTGAACTCTAAAGAAGCAAAGCGTTTAATAATTTCTGCTTTATCTAAATCTTTAAATTCCTCCATAATACGAGGTAAGTATTGTTCAATTTGATCTTCACTTACTGCCACATTGTGTACTTTGTGTACCAAGCCAAACAATTGTTTTTCGCATACATCAAAGCCACTAGGAATTTCGGCTTTGGTAAATTGCTTACCAATTACACGTTCAATCTGACGAATTTTACCTGATTCTTTCGAATTGATAATGGCAATTGAAATACCTGATTTACCAGCACGAGCCGTACGGCCACTTCGGTGAGTATAGTTTTCAATCTCATCAGGCAAAGAGTAATTAATTACGTGTGTTACATCGTTTACGTCGATACCACGAGCCGCTACATCGGTTGCAATTAATAACTGCAGACTACGATCACGGTAGCGTTTCATAACACGGTCGCGTTGTTGTTGCGATAAATCGCCATGCAATGAATCGGCATTGTAGCCATCCTTCATTAAAGCTTCGGCAATTTCTTGTGTTTCTATTTTGGTACGGCAAAAAACAATACCAAAAATTTCGGGGTTAAAATCAACAATACGTTTAAAGGCCGCATATTTATCGCGTGCTTTCACCACATAATATTCGTGTTCAATATTTACGTTACCGGTATTTTTCGTTCCCATCGTTAATTCAAACGGGTCGGTCATATACTTTTTCGCAATACGGCGCACTTCGCCCGGCATGGTAGCCGAAAATAACCAGGTTTTTTTATCTTCTGGTGTGGTAAATAGAATTTGATCGATATCTTCCTGAAAGCCCATATTGAGCATTTCATCAGCCTCATCTAACACTACATATTTTACTTTGGTAAAATCAACCGCTTTGCGGTTAATAATATCTAACATACGACCCGGTGTTGCCACTACAATTTGTACACCACGTTTAATTTGGCGTAATTGATCGGAGATGGCGGCGCCACCGTAAACGGCAACTACGTGTACATCGGGTAGATTTTTAGCATAATTTTTTAAATCGTTGGTAATTTGTAAACAAAGCTCCCTGGTTGGGCATAATATTAATGCTTGTGGGTAGTTTTGAGAAAAGTCCAGTAATTCTAACAATGGAAGACCAAATGCTGCGGTCTTTCCGGTTCCGGTTTGAGCTAATCCGACAAAATCGTTGCTGCCTGAAAGTAATACCGGGATGGCTTGTTCCTGGATTGGTGTAGGGTTTTCAAACCCTAGTTCAGTGATGGCATTAACAATATCATGACGGATACCCAAGGTACTAAATGGGTTCATGATAATATATAAGTTCCGGCCTCATTGCCGGAATTGCTGCAAAGGTATGGTTAATTATTGGATTTTTAAGCACTTAGCGCAAACGATCGGCCGAGCGGATGAGGTTTTCATCTTTTCGGATACCCCGAATGGCCAAAATAAACAGCAGTACAGCGATGGATGGAAGCATGGCACCAATGCCGTAATTATCGCTCGTAAAGCTGGGTTTATCGGCTACTTGTTGGATGGTTTTGGCTAGCCAAAAGCTGAAGCCCAAAACGGCTACAATTCCCAAATAGCATAGCTTAATTTGCAAGGGACGGTTTTGGTAGAAAAAGATAATTACAAAAGGAAATACAGCTAGTAGTACACAAACAATGGTTAATAAGGTAAATGGCTGGGTTTGCACCACTTGTTGTTGCAGGCCTTCATAAACTCCCGTTACTTTGGCAGCATGCGCCTTACCATCTATACCCAACCATTGTACAGTTGGAAATAAGAAAAGTGCAAATAATGCCGTACTTGCTAAAAAAAGCCAAATGGTTTGAATACGTTGGAGCATGACATTAATTTTATTAAACAAATATAGGGCTTAGAATCGAATTAAACATTGCTCCTTCATGAATCTTACCTTACCTTTGCCCCCATAT
>CANGZX010000012.1 GCA_947458775.1 Sphingobacteriaceae bacterium
AAATCCATCTATAAAATACCAAATCATTTGTGCCAATAACAAGGCTGTTTGGCCATTTTGATCAAAAGCAGGGTTGAATTCATAAAAACCGATAGAGCTCAACTTATCGTTCATACCGGCATAGCGACAAATTTGGCAAGCATCTTCGCCATAAAACCCGTTGGGGCTGGCATTGGGATTGGCACAAGCATCGGAAGAACGTATAGCCGACACATCGAAACTAAGCATGCTAGCATTGCGAATAAGTGGTTCCGCAGCTTGCATATTGCCCGAAAATTCGCCTAGGCGGTGGGTATCAAAAAATAATTTATCTAAAGCCTTTACACTATCTTGATTTACAAAATAGGTTTGATAACCCAAATTGGTAAAGTTAAATAAGTAGTTCGGCTGATGTAATAAAATTTTCTGCAAATAGGCCTGCGAAGTAGTTTCTATGGTATTTTCTGCCGATTCATCTAAATCGAAATGAGAATCTACCACGAGCAAATCTACTTTTTGTTCTAAGCCTTCGTAGGCCATGTATTGGGCGTAGGTTAAATCTTGTCCGCCACCTAAAATGATAGGTAAAATGTTCAGTTTGGCCAATTCTGTTACCACCATTTTCAACGCTACGTAGGTGTCCGAAAGATTTTTGCCGGCTTTAATATTTCCTAAATCAACTATTCTTGACGTATAATTTCCTTCGTTTAATTGATACAAACGTTCACGAACATAATCGGGGCCTAGGGCACAGCCTTGGTTGTTTAACGCACCGCGATCATCGAGTACGCCAATAAGCGCCAATTCGTACGAATTGGGTTCGAGGTTCGGGAAACGATCGGTAAAGCAGTCTATTTTAGCCCCTAAGTGGCTAGTATAAAAGCCGGATGATGGACTAAGCTTATCAAAATCAACGGGGCTAAAAAAATCGGCTAATGACATGTTTTATCGTGATGTATACTGCCAAATATCCAATTAATCCATTACTTTTGAAAGCTTAACGGTATTTTTTCGTAAATGATTGTAGTTACAGGCGCAACGGGCTTTTTAGGATCGGTACTCACTAGGCAATTGCTAGAAGCCGGACATGCGGTTCGTGGCCTAAAACGAAGTAGTTCTATAATCCCCCCTTTTTTAGAAAACCAACCCAAACTCACTTGGCTAGAAGGCGATATTTGCGACCCTTATTTAGTTGAAGAATTGCTGGCAGGAGCCACCCAAGTTTACCACACGGCTGCAGTCATTTCATTTAATTCCGCGCCAAAAAAATACATGCTGCATACCAATATAGAGGGCACGGCGAATGTAGTCAATGCCTGTCTAGAGCATGGGAATATTCGTTTGGTACACGTAAGTTCGGTAGCCGCCCTTGGCGAAGTTAAGCCCGGCACAGCTACTACCGAAGAAGTGTATTTAGAACCAAATTCGCAAACGACTGGCTACAGCTTATCGAAACATCTAAGCGAATTTGAGGTATGGCGTGGCATTGCCGAAGGCTTAGATGCGGTGATTGTAAACCCTTCTATTATTTTGGGCAAAGAGTGTGGCCTGCAAGGTAGCGGAGCTCTTTTTAACAGCGTAAAAAAAGGACTAAGCCATTATCCAAGTGGTAGTTGCGGCTTGGTAAGCGTAAGCGATGTAGCCACCTGCATGATTAAACTAATGAATAGCAAGATTAGCGGAGAGCGCTACATTATCAATGCCGAAAATTGGTTGTATAAAGATTTATTTACCGAAATAGCCCAGCAATTGGGCCTAAAAGCTCCACAAAAAGAGGTGAAAACCTGGCAATTGCTAATACTAGCAAAACTAGCCGAGTGGAAAGCTAAAATCAGTAAAAAACCGCCCGAACTAACCACAGATACTGCCCGTAGTGCAGGTAAATTATCAAACTATTCGAACCAAAAAATTAGAAATACTACCTCTATAACTTTTAAACCTATAGCGCAAGAATTAGCCGATATATGCCGAAGCCTATCCTAAAACCTTCTTATTACATCATCGATTTTGATAGCACCTTTACCCAAGTAGAGGCCCTCGACGAATTGGCTCGTATTTCGCTCAAAAATCATCCCGAAAGAGAAAAAAGAATTGCAGAAATAGATGAATTAACCCATGCTGCTATGGAAGGGCGCCTCTCTTTTGGCGAAAGTTTAGCGGCTAGGGTACGCTTGCTAGATGCCAACAAAAAACACCTCGATCAACTGATTAGCCAGTTAAAGAAAAAAGTATCGGCCTCATTTTCCCGCAATAAATTATTCTTTAAAAAACACGCCCATGAAGTGCTTATTGTTTCGGGTGGATTTAAAGAATTTATTACGCCGGTGGTGGCACGTTATCACATTCAAAAAGAGAATATTTACGCCAACACCTTTCTGTTTAATGCCGATGGACTCATTATTGGCTTTGATGAAGAAAACCCCTTGGCTACCGAGGGTGGCAAAGTAAAATTACTCCAAAGCATGAATCTACCCGGCGAATTGTATGGAATTGGCGATGGGCACTCCGACTTTCAACTTAAAGAATCGGGATTGATTAAGAAATTTTATGCTTTTACCGAAAACATCGAGCGAAAAACGGTCTCAGCCAAGGCCGACCACGTTACACCCAGTTTTGATGAGTTTTTATACGTAAACAATCTTCCAAGGGCTATCTCCTATCCCAAAAACCGCATTTTATGCCTAGCTGTGGGTCAAATACCCGAAGAAAGTTTACAACTATTAAAAAAAGATGGCTTCTCTATTCGGTATAAAACAAGTTTTGAAGAAAAATACGTGGCCGATGTAGGTATGCTCTTACTTGGCAAAGGCGAACGCATAGCAGACGAAAAGCTGAAACGTGCTGTAAAACTTAAAACCATTGGCTATTTGGGAGCTAGCAAGTTGGCGCTAACGGAAAGCATATGTACCAAAATGGGTATTGTGTTGTTCGACGATGCAAAAAAGAATCCACGAAATAGTCGATTTATACCCCAACGCATGGCCGATTTTATAAATAAAGGCGACAGCTATTTAAGCAGCAATTTCCCGAATTTGCAATTGCCTAAAATTGCCCAAGCGCACCGCCTCATTCATATACACCATAATGTGCCGGGTATTATGGCACAAATCAATCAGGTATTTGCACAGCACCAAATCAATATATTGGGCCAATTTTTAATGACTAACCCACAAATTGGCTATGCCATTACCGATGTTAGTGCCGAATACGACAAAGACGTGCTCAAGAAATTAAAACAAATAGAGCATACCATAAAATTCAGGATATTGTATTAATTTGACACCCATGAAAGAACTTTTATTAGTTTTTGGTGGCGGCGGCCTAGGTAGCGTTTCCCGCTATTTAATTGGCAAATGTTACCCTGCCGGGCTTAGTGTATTTCCTTGGGCTACGCTAAGTGCCAACTTTTTAAGCTGTGTAGTATTTGGGCTAGTATTGATGCTTGGCGTAGAAAAAATAAACCTGAGTTATTCCCTAAAACTCCTACTCATTACCGGTTTTTGTGGTGGCTTTAGCACCTACTCTAGCTTTACCTTCGAAACCGTAGATCTATTTAAACACGGAAATACAGGCCTAGCCCTTACCAATATTGTGGCTAACTTTGCACTAAGCGTTGCCGGATTATACCTAGGCACCAGCTTAGCCCGTTTCATTTAACAACCGCCATGGAAATTACACCAGAAATTAAAGACCGTTTAGAAAAACTTCAAGCAAAATATGCGGCCATGGGGCAAGATATGGTGTCCTATTTAGATGGGCTATTGCACGCCGATTTCTTAACCTATTGGGATTACATTCATTTGGATACACTCTTGAGTTTACAAACGCCCAAGACCCCTTTTCCCGATGAAGAAATTTTCATCCTATACCACCAAATAACCGAATTGTATTTTAAGCTAGCCTTGCACGAATGCAAGCAATTAGCTGAAAAAAGCGAATTAACCAGCGACTTTTTCACCGCTCGAGTTAAACGCATCAATTCATACTTTACGGCCCTCACTCAATCCTTCGATATCATGGTAGACGGCATGGAAAAAGAACAATTTCTGACCTTCCGCATGTCGCTCTTGCCAGCTAGTGGGTTTCAATCGGGGCAGTACCGCATGATTGAAATTTATGCTACCGATTTTATTCAATTAGTTGATAAAGACCATCGCGAAGAATTGGCAAAAGCCGGTTTAAAAACCCAATACCAACATATTTATTGGAAATACGGCGCCACCGAATTATCTACAGGTGAAAAAACACTCACCCTTAAACAGTTTGAAAAAAAATACGAAAAAACCTTTTTGGAACTAGCCGAAACCTGCCAAAGCAAAAATTTACGGGCGCTATACACCCAGTTAAAAGCTCAGGGCCACACTTCCGCCGCTTTAGAAACCGAACTGCGCCAACTCGATGTAAACGTGAATGTAAATTGGCCACTTTCTCATTATAAATCGGCGGTGCGCTATTTAAACCGCCAGCCCGAAGAAATAAAAGCTACCGGTGGCACCAATTGGCAAAAATACCTTCCTCCACGTTTTCAAAAACGCATATTTTATCCAGAATTATGGAGTAAAGAAGAACTAGAAGAATGGGGAAAAAAGTGGGTTTATAGTGTCCTTCCTACACTCGAAAAATAAAATATCTTCCATAAAAAAGGGATTTTTTTAGCTAATTTTGTGGCAACTAAAACGCCACTACGTGACCGATCTATTAGCTATAAACGTAATCCCTACCACGCAATCACGCCTGGCTAGTACCAACTTCAGTAATCTTTCTTTCGGACATGTATTTTCCGATCACATGTTTACTGCCGATTTTGAAGACGGTGCTTGGAAAAATTTGCAAATTATACCCTATGGTAATATCGAAATAAGCCCTGCGGCTTCTTCGCTTCATTACGGACAAGCAATTTTTGAGGGCATAAAAGCGTATAAACAACCCGATGGTAAAGTGGCTATTTTTAGACCTCAAAAAAACTTCGAACGCTTTAACATTTCAGCCCAACGCATGGCAATGCCAGCTGTACCCGAAGCTATTTTTATGCAAGGTATGGAGCAGCTTATCAAACTAGATAGCGCTTGGGTGCCGAGTGGAGAAGGCCATTCTTTGTACATAAGACCTCTTCTATTTGCTACCGACCCCATTTTAGGTGTACACGCAGCAACCAATTATAAATTTGTGATTTTAACTGGCCCAGCCGGAGCATACTATCCCAAACCGCTTAAAGTTAAAATTGAAATGCATTATGCCCGAGCTATTGAAGGTGGCGTAGGTTATGCAAAAACTGCAGGCAATTATGCCAGCTCTTTATTGCCTACCAAATTGGCCCAAAACGAAGGCTATGATCAGTTAATTTGGACCGATGCGAAAGAGCATGCCTATATAGAAGAATCGGGTACTACCAACGTAATGTTTGTAGTTAACGACACGCTCATCACCCCATCTACCCGCGATACTATTTTAGACGGCGTAACCCGACATTCTATTTTAGATTTAGCTAGGGCTTGGGGCATGAAAGTAGAAGAACGGCGTGTAAGCGTTGCCGAAATAATAGAAGCGGCAAAAAATGGCACCTTACAAGATGCCTTTGGTGCCGGAACCGCCGCTACCATTGCGCATATTGCCGAAATAACTTACCAAGGCGAAACCTATACCCTTCCGGCGCCCGAAAACAGGGTGTTTTCTAATAAAGCACTGCATACACTTAAAGAAATTCGGTATGGTTTAAGTCCCGACGAATTTGGGTGGAATAGAATCCTCTAAGTCATATGAATATAAAAACCCGCTCCAGAGGCGGGTTTTTTGTTAAAAGATCGCTGACATTCTGTCATTAATTCTGTATTTTTGTATTGAATATGGATATGTTGCATACAACAAAAGAACACGACGAAAGCCGCCAAGGAGAAGCCCTGCTACTCGATGGGCAACAAAAGGCACCCAACGGCCGTAAAGTATACATAGAAAGTTATGGCTGTGCCATGAACTTTTCCGACAGTGAAATTGTTGCCTCGGTAATGGTAGACATGGGTTTCGAAACCGTAGGAACCTACAAAGAAGCCGATGTCATTTTTATCAATACCTGCTCCATTCGCGATAACGCCGAACAACGAGTACGCAACCGTTTGCGGGAGTTCGGATCGATTAAAAAACACAAACCCGGTGCGCTCATTGGCGTATTAGGCTGCATGGCCGAACGCCTCAAAGCCAAGTTTTTAGAAGAAGAAAAATTAGTAGACTTGGTAGTAGGCCCAGATGCCTATCGCGATTTACCAGGTTTAATTAATCAGGTTGATGAAGGTGAACGGGCGGTAAATGTACTTCTCTCAAGAGAAGAAACCTATGCCGACATCAGTCCATTACGTCTAAATAGTAACGGTATTACTGCATTTGTTTCCATTATGCGGGGCTGCGATAATATGTGCTCTTTTTGCGTAGTTCCCTTTACCCGTGGCCGCGAACGTAGCCGCGATGCGCACTCTATTGTTCAAGAAGTCCGCGATTTGGCAACTGCTGGATATAAAGAAATAACGCTTTTAGGACAAAATGTAGATTCCTATAAATGGGCAAATGAAGAAGGAACAGAAAAAGTGAATTTCGCTCAATTGTTGGCCCTCACCGCCGAAGTAGACCCGAATGTACGGGTACGTTTTTCTACCTCACACCCTAAAGATATTACCGACGAGGTGTTGCACACCATGGCCAAATATGAAAATATTTGCAAGTACATCCACTTACCTATCCAATCGGGTAACTCCAGAGTGTTGGATATTATGAACCGAACCTATACCCGAGAATGGTATTTGGAACGAGTAGATGCCATTCGACGTATTTTACCGCAGGCGGCCATTTCTACAGATATTATTGTAGGCTTTTGTACCGAAGCCGAAGCCGAACATCAAGATACACTCAGCTTAATGGCCGAAGTGAATTTCAGCTTTGCGTATATGTACATGTATTCGGAGCGCCCAGGCACTTTAGCCGCCAAACGCTTTAGCGACGATATTCCGGAAGATGTAAAAAACCGTCGACTAAACGAAATTATTGAACAACAACACCGCAGCAGCCACAAACGAGTATTGGAACAATTGGGCAAGGTGCAAAAAGTACTTATTGAGAGTTTTTCGAAAAAATCGGATAAAGATTACGCAGGGCGTAGCGATCAGAATACTACCGTTATTTTTCCGGTAGACGAGCGCTTTAAGCCCGGCGATTATGTGCATGTATTGACCGAGAGTTGCACTACCGCAACTCTAATTGGTAAAATTATTGACTAATATGGATCTTCAAACCATCAAAAATCGTTTTGGCATTATTGGCAATTCGCCTTTATTAAACCGTGCCATTACCATTGCTCAGCAAGTAGCCCCCACCGATATTTCGGTATTAATTACCGGCGAAAGCGGTAGTGGCAAGGAGGTTTTTTCGCAAATTATTCATCAACTGAGTGCCCGCAAACACGGGCCCTTTATTGCGGTAAACTGCGGAGCCATTCCGGAGGGAACCATAGATTCAGAATTGTTTGGCCACGAAAAAGGCTCCTTTACCGGTGCCCACGAAGCTCGAAAAGGCTATTTTGAAGTGGTAGATGGCGGTACCATTTTTTTAGATGAAGTAGCAGAACTACCACTTGGTACACAAGCTCGTTTATTGCGGGTTTTAGAAACCGGCGAATACCTGCGTGTAGGTTCATCGAAAGTACAAAAAACCAATGTGCGGGTTATTGCAGCTACCAATGTAGATGTATTTGATGCCGTACGTGCCGGTAAATTTAGAGAAGATTTATACTACCGATTAAATACCGTTCCGCTTAAAATACCTGCTTTAAGAGAGCGCAAAGAAGATATTTTCTTGCTTTTTAGAAAGTTTATAGCCGATTTTACCGACAAATACCGCAGCCCTTCGGTGCAATTAGATGCCGATGCGCAAAACGTATTGAGCAATTACAGCTGGCCTGGGAATGTGCGCCAACTAAAAAATATTGCCGAGCAAATTGCGGTGTTAGAGAAAGATCGCAACATTACCGGACAAAGCATTTTAACGTATATCCCTCACGAGCAAAACAGTCAGTTGCCTATGCGAATAGACAAGCAAGGCAAGGACGATTTTTCGGAACGAGATATTTTGTACAAAGTATTGTTTGATATGAAAAAAGATATGCTCGACTTAAAAAAGTTAGTAGCAGAAATTATTCAGAACAATGGCAATGGTACCCAATTATCGGTAAATCCACAGGCATTAAACCAACTTTACACCGATATAGAGTTACAGCCAACAGCGGCAGAATTGCACGGTTCGTCCACGCTAACCATTCATAAGCCTGGTACCGAACCTCAACATTTCGATATTTTACAGCATGAAGAGGAAGAAGAATCTTTATCTTTAATAGACAAAGAATCGGATTTAATTAAAAAAGCGCTAAAAAAACACCGCGGTAAACGTAAATTAGCGGCACAAGAATTGGGTATTTCGGAACGCACTTTGTACCGAAAAATTAAAGAACTGAATTTAAACTAATGAACATTTACACCACGCATTGGATGAAAAAAGTGGGCTTTATAGCTACCATACTGCTATTTTTTAGTAGCGGCTGTGGTATTTATTCGTTCACTGGAGCCTCTATTCCGGTAGAAATGAAAAGCATTAGTGTGCAATTTTTCGAAAACAATGCCCCATTGGTAGTTCCGTATTTAAGTCAGCAGTTTACCGAAGATTTAAAAGAACGCATCCGTAACCAATCGAGCTTACGCTTGGTGCGTAGCGATGCCGATGCCAATTTTGAAGGCCGAATTACCGATTATAGCATCCGCCCCTCGGCCATACAAGGCAACGAACGTGCTGGCCTAGAGCGCTTAACCATTAGCATCAGTGTAAAGTATACCAATGTGTTAAAACCCGAATTAAATTTCGAGAAATCGTTTAGCCGATTTAAAGATTTTTCTACCCAAAGCAAACCCTTGCAAGCGCAAGAGCAACAGCTCATAAAAGATATTAATGTACAATTAACTGAGGATGTTTTTAATGCCACCTTTGCCAATTGGTAAGCAAAGCAATCCGAACTTTTTAAATGAGTACCCTACCACAAACAAAAACATTCAGCAACTTGGTTACCATGCCGGCCAGCTTACAAGCTAGCGATGCGGCCAGTTATGAAACGTTGGTAGAAAAATATCCCTATTGCCAGATTCTACAATTTGTAGATGCCAAACTGAATAATGCACCCGAAAAAGCAGCACTTTATGCTCCGGAAGGTGCCGTATTAGAAAAATTTATCAATCGCCCAGAAACATTAATAAGTTTAGCAGCCTACCAAGCCGAAACGCTTGATCCGCTGGAGCAGGCAGTTTTACAAGATATAGATGAAATACCCGAAGCGGCCGTAGAAGCAGAATTGCATTACCGTTTAGAGGAAGAACCAATAGAAGAATTGGCCGATGATACCCAGCAATTAATTATAGAAAATATTGCCTCCAGTGATTTTTTTGCCCTAGAAGATAAAGTAACCGAGCCAAAAACAGAAGCTAACACAAGCAAAGAAGTTTCCCGATACGATGATGAACAACTGCCCTACACCTTTTTATGGTGGCTTAACAAAACACGCAAAGCGCATGCCG
>CANGZX010000013.1 GCA_947458775.1 Sphingobacteriaceae bacterium
AAGGCATTCAAAATAAAGAAACAGCATTTGAGTTAATAATGCAGAAAACAAGTGTAACAAAACGCCCCGTTTTAGAATCTAACCGAGGTATTTTGTTAGGCTTTGATGAAGAAACCTATGCTACATATTTTGCCAAAAAGTAACAATCATACTGTCTTCACTCATTTTAAAAAACATTTTTACTAATTTTCAACCCTAAAATCAATTTCATAATGAACAAAATCAAACACGTAATTGGTGTATCGTTGGCTTTGTTGCTAGGATTTACCTCCTTTGCACAACAAAGCCCAAGCGCAAGCACCGCAGCACCTGTATCTAAATATAGCTATCAGGATGCTTTTGCTCCCATTTTTTATACTAGAACAGGTAACGAATACCGTTCGGCAAGTGGGCAGCCTGGTCCGAAATATTGGCAAAATCGTGCCGATTATCAATTAACTGCTAAGTTAAATGATCAAAATAACGAAATTTCGGGTTCAGCAACCGTAACCTATACCAACAATAGCCCCGATGCCTTAGGCTTTGTTTGGATGCAATTAGACCAAAATTTGTTTAAAGCCGATTCTCGTGGAAATGCAGTAATTCCAATGAATGGAAGCCGTAATGGTGCTGGTAATCAAAAATTTGATGGTGGATACACCATCAAATCGGTATCGGTTTTAAACACCCTTCAGGGTAAAACCATCCAAACCGAAGTGAAATACCAAATTACCGATACCCGTATGCAAGTTTTCTTGCCAAAATCGCTACAAGCGGCCGGCGGACAGGTAAAATTAAAAGTAGAGTATAGTTTTGTTTCACCTTTGTACGGTTCCGATCGTATGGGTGTTGAGCAAACAAAAAACGGTAAAATATTCACCATGGCACAATGGTATCCACGCATGTGTGTATACGATGATGTGCGTGGTTGGAATGTAGATCCGTATTTGGGTGCTAGTGAGTTTTACTTAGAATATGGCGATTTTGACGTATCATTAACTGTTCCTACAAGCCATATTGTAGTAGCTTCGGGCGAATTAACCAACCCGCAAGACGTGTATACTGCCGAGCAGCAAAAACGTTGGGCAGAAGCTGCTGCTAGCGAAAAAACAGTAATTATTAGAGGTGAAGCAGATCTAACTAACCCTGCCTCACGCCCAGCTGGCAAAACCGAATTAACGTGGAAATATAAAATTAAAAATTCTAGAGATTTTGCCTTTGCATCGTCACCAGCATTTATTATTGATGCTGCAAAAATTAACGTAGCAAGTGGTAAAAAAACCTTGGCCATTTCTGCCTATCCGGTAGAAAGCGTGGGTACCGATGCTTGGAGCCGTTCAACTGAATACACCAAAGCATCTATTGAACATTACTCGAAACAATGGTTCGAATTTCCGTACCCTGCAGCTACCAACGTAGCTGGTAACGAGGGTGGAATGGAATATCCAGGCATAGTATTTTGCAATTGGAAAGATAAAACCGCTGGACTTTGGGGTGTAACCGATCATGAATTTGGTCATACGTGGTTCCCCATGATTGTAGGTTCAAACGAGCGTATGTTTGGTTGGATGGACGAAGGGTTTAACACCTTTATAAACAGCCTAAGTACCGAAGCCTTTAATAAAGGTGAATACGCCGAAAAACCGATGGATATGCACCGCATGGCCAATATTCTCACTAACCCTACGCTAGAGCCAATGTTGAGCACACCAGATGGAATGAAAGAGCGTAATATTGGTTTGTTATGTTACATGAAACCAGGTGCAGGCCTTACCTTATTGCGTGAGCAAATTTTAGGCAAAGAGCGTTTCGATCGTGCATTCCGTACCTATGTAGAGCGTTGGGCCTACAAACACCCAACCCCAGATGATTTCTTCCGTACCATGGAAAATGTATCGGGTGAAAACCTAAGTTGGTTTTGGAGAGGCTGGGTACAAAACAATTGGCGTTTAGACCAAGCAGTTACCGCGGTTAAATACGATAAAAACGATCCGAAAAACGGAGCGATTATTACCGTTGAAAATCTAGAAAAATTACCTATGCCCGTAATTTTAGAAATTAAAACAAAAAGCGGTAAAAAAGAACGCATAACCTTGCCAGTAGAAATTTGGCAACGCAATACTTCGTGGACCTTTAAATATCCATCCACCGAAGAATTGGAATCAGTAAGTTCCGATCCTGATCACGTATTGCCAGATCATAATTCTGCAAACGATGTTTGGAAAGCAACGGCCCAAGAAACTACAGCAACAGCTCCGGTAAGCAACGATATGTACGTAGGAACCTATTCTACTACTAGCATGCCAATTAAACTAGATATTAAAGTAGAAAATGGAGGATTAGTAGCACAAGCAACTGGTCAACCGGCTTTCCCTATAACACCAAATGGTAAAGATAAATTCTCTTTTGAGGCCGCCGGTCTAGATTTAGAGTTTAATACTGCAAAAGGCGAATTAACCATTATTCAAGGAGGTTCACCTATTGTGTTTACTCGTGACGGTGGTCCGGTTGTTGTTGCAGCACCTGCTGTGGCGCCTGCCGCTCCGGCAAAAGGAAAGAAAAAATAATTTTTTTTAATCTTTTTACAAAAAAAGGGGAAGCGACTTTGCTTCCCCTTTTTTTGTTATCTAACTCCCCTAATTCGGGCTATGCTAAGCAAGGCTATTGCTACTAAAGTGCAAAAACGAATTATTTTCAATAAATGCTTGAAAATCAAAAAGGGAAACATTACCTTTGCAGTCCTTTAAAATAGGATAAAACAATTTTAAAACTAAAAACAACAAATGCCAACCATTCAACAATTAGTTAGGAAAGGTAGAGTAGCTATGGTGGATAAGAGTAAATCCCCAGCGTTGGACAGCTGTCCACAGCGAAGAGGTGTGTGTACCCGTGTATACACTACTACCCCTAAAAAACCAAACTCAGCCATGCGTAAAGTAGCTCGTGTGCGTTTAACCAACGGAAAAGAAGTAAATGCTTACATCCCAGGAGAAGGCCACAACTTGCAAGAACACTCAATCGTGTTAATTCGCGGTGGACGTGTGAAAGATTTACCGGGTGTACGTTACCACATTATTCGTGGTGCATTGGATACTTCTGGTGTAGACGGACGTAATCAACGTCGTTCTAAATACGGAACTAAGAAACCTAAAGCTAAAGCATAAACGGAGGAAAGAATCATGAGAAAGTCGAAACCAAAAAAACGAATTATCCTGCCTGATCCGAAGTTTAACGACGTAATGGTAACCAGGTTTGTAAACAATATGATGTATGATGGCAAAAAGTCAATTGCGTACGCAATTTTCTATGATGCTGTT
The DNA here is from genome assembly GCA_947458775.1 of Sphingobacteriaceae bacterium. Lineage (GTDB taxonomy): Bacteria > Bacteroidota > Bacteroidia > Sphingobacteriales > Sphingobacteriaceae > JAIPAN01. The sequence goes on from CANGZX010000013.1 coordinate 3,297, forward strand.
GAATTAGTAGAGAAAAAAACGAGCGAAAATGGATTAGAGTCTTGGAAAAAGGCACTAAACAATGTAATGCCTATGGTAGAGGTTAAATCTCGTCGTGTAGGTGGCGCTAACTTCCAAGTACCAACCGAGGTTCGTCCGGATCGTAAAATTGCTCTAGGAATGAAATGGTTAATTAATTATTCACGCAAACGTGGTGAAAAAACCATGATGGAAAAATTAGCCGGCGAAATTATTGCTGCCGCTAAAGGTGAAGGTGCTGCCGTGAAGAAAAAAGAAGACACCCATAAAATGGCTGAAGCCAATAAAGCATTCTCACACTTTAGATTTTAATTAGAAAGATAAGATGTCAAGAGATTTAAAATTTACCAGAAATATTGGTATCGCCGCACACATTGATGCTGGTAAAACAACAACCACCGAGCGTATTCTTTATTATGCTGGTGTAAGTCATAAAATTGGTGAAGTGCACGAAGGTGCAGCTACCATGGATTGGATGGCACAAGAGCAGGAGCGTGGTATTACCATTACTTCGGCTGCAACAACCGTTGGTTGGAAATACAGAGGTCAAGATTATCATATCAACATCATCGATACTCCGGGTCACGTGGATTTTACCGTAGAGGTAAACCGTTCATTGCGTGTATTAGATGGTTTGGTTTTCTTATTCTCTGCGGTTGATGGTGTTGAACCTCAATCTGAAACCAACTGGCGTTTAGCTAATAACTACAATGTTGCCCGTATCGGTTTCGTTAATAAAATGGACCGTTCTGGTGCCGACTTCTTAAAAGTAGTGAAACAAGTTAAAGACATGTTAGGTTCTAACGCCGTGCCTTTGCAGTTGCCAATTGGTGCTGAAGAAGGATTTAAAGGTGTTATTGATCTCATTAACTTCCGTGGTATTGTTTGGAACGAGCACGATAAAGGAATGACCTTTACCGAAGTACCAATTCCAGAGGATATGATTGCTGAAGCAACGGAATGGAGAGAAAAATTACTAGAATCTGTAGCTGAATACGATGAGAGCTTGATGGAGAAATTCTTCGATGCTCCAGAAACAATTACAGAACGCGAAGTTTTAGACGCTCTACGTCAGGCTGTTTTAGATGCTAAAATTGTTCCTATGGTTTGTGGTTCATCTTTCAAAAACAAAGGTGTACAAACCATGTTGGATTATGTGATGGAATTATTGCCTTCACCAATGGACGTAGAAGGTATTGTAGGAACTAATCCAGATACCGGCGAAGAAATCTTACGTAAACCATCTGAAAAAGAACCATTTGCAGCTTTAGCATTTAAAATTGCAACCGATCCGTTCGTGGGTCGTTTGTGTTTTATCCGTGTTTACTCAGGTAACCTAGAAGCCGGATCGTATGTATATAACATGCGCTCAGGTAATAAAGAACGTATTTCCCGTATCTTCCAAATGCATGCTAACAAGCAAAACCCAATTCCTAATGTAGGAGCTGGAGATATTGCAGCGGTAGTTGGATTTAAAGATATTAAAACCGGAGATACCCTTTGCGATGAAAAACACCCAATTGTGTTAGAATCTATGAATTTCCCTGAACCAGTTATTGGTTTAGCTATCGAGCCTAAAACACAGGCCGATATGGATAAATTAGGTATGGCTTTAGGTAAATTATCTGAAGAAGATCCTACATTCCACGTAAAAACAGATGAAGAAACAGGTCAGACTGTAATTTCAGGTATGGGTGAGCTTCACTTAGATATTATCATGGATCGTTTGAAACGTGAGTTTAAAGTAGAAGTAAACCAGGGAGCTCCTCAGGTTTCTTACAAAGAGGCCATTACCGGAACGTCACAACACCGCGAAACGTATAAGAAACAAACAGGTGGTCGTGGTAAATTTGCCGATATTCAAGTTATTATTTCACCAATTGATGCCGATTACGAAAAAGGCGGTTTACAGTTTGTAAACGAAATTTCGGGTGGTTCTATTCCACGTGAATTTATCCCTTCGGTTGAAAAAGGCTTTGCTGCCGCGATGGTAAACGGTGTTTTAGCCGGATATCCATTACAAGGCATGAAAGTGCGTTTAATTGACGGATCTTTCCACGCAGTCGATTCAGATGCGTTATCATTCGAGATTTGTGCCCGTTCTGCTTTCCGCGAAGCATTACCAAAATGTAAGCCGGTATTAATGGAGCCAATCATGAAAATAGAGATATTAACTCCTGAAGAAAACATGGGTGACGTAATAGGGGATATGAACCGTCGTCGTGGCCAGCTTTTAGGTATGGATTCACGTGCAGGCGCACAGGTTATTAAAGCCACCGTGCCGCTTTCTGAAATGTTTGGTTATGTAACTCAGTTACGTACCATTACTTCGGGTCGTGCAACCTCTACTATGGAATTCGATCACTACGAACCAGCTCCTAAAAACGTACAAGATGAGGTAATTGCTAAATCAAAAGGCAAAACCGCAAACGCATAAATAAATTAATTACCAACCCTGCTAACTAATAGCTCTTAGTAGGGTTTAAACAAAAATAACATGAGCCAAAGAATCAGAATTAAATTGAAATCGTACGATTACAACTTGGTTGATAAATCAGCCGAAAAAATCGTAAAAACAGTAAAACCTACGGGTGCTGTGGTAAGTGGACCCATTCCATTGCCAACGGAGAAAAGAATTTTCACTGTGTTGCGTTCACCACACGTGAACAAAAAAGCACGTGAGCAATTCCAGTTATGCGCTTACAAACGTTTGTTAGATATATATAGTTCTAACTCTAAAACGGTTGATGCCTTAATGAAATTAGAATTGCCCTCAGGTGTTGAAGTAGAAATCAAAGTCTGATAAATTGGGTTAAACCAATAAAAAAGCCATCCCAAACGGGGTGGCTTTTTGTTATGAAATTTAGGGGGCGCATTTTACAGATCAATCAAATCATTTTATTTTCAAAAAATTACATAAAGTGTTTGAATGTTTAATTGTATTTCCTATCTTTGCCGTCCCTTTAGAGGGGTTTACCATGTCTTGAACGAAGCCCTACTGCTTCGATGGACACAAACGAATTAAGAAAAATGTCAGGAATTATTGGAAAAAAAGTAGGAATGACCAGCATTTTCGATGCTGAAGGGAAAAACATCCCCTGTACTGTAATCGAAGCTGGGCCTTGCGTAGTTACCCAACTACGTACCGTCGATGCCGACGGCTACACTGCCGTTCAGTTGGCTTTCGACGAGAAAAAAGAGAAAAACACTACTGGAGCATTAAAAGGTCATTTTGCGAAAGCAAAAACAACCCCAAAACGCAAATTAGTTGAGTTTAAAACTTTTGAAGACGAAAAAAATCTTGGAGATACCATAACCGTTGAGATTTTCGCTGAAGGCGATTTTGTTGATGTAGTAGGTACTTCAAAAGGTAAAGGTTTTCAAGGGGTTGTTAAACGTCACGGATTTGCCGGTGTTGGTGGTCAAACTCACGGTCAGCACAATAGAATGCGTGCACCGGGTTCATTAGGAGCATCTTCATGGCCATCTAAGGTATTTAAAGGTATGCGTATGGCCGGCCGTATGGGTGGCGATCGTGTGAAAATTCAAAACCTTGAGGTATTGAAAGTGTATCCAGAGCACAACTTAATGGTAGTTAGCGGATCTATTCCGGGAGCTAAAGGTTCTTACGTTATAGTTGATAAATAAGATGGAAGTTAAAGTAGTAAATATTTCAGGCAAAGAAACAGGTGCCAAGGTGCAACTTCCTGATGCGATTTTCGCGGTAAACCCGAATGATCACGCCATTTATTTAGACGTAAAGCAATACTTAGCAAACCAACGCCAAGGAACGCATAAATCTAAACAACGTAATGAAATTGCCGGTTCAACCCGCAAATTATATAAACAAAAAGGTACAGGTGGAGCTCGTGCTGGTAGCATCAAATCACCATTGTTCAATGGTGGTGGTCGTATATTCGGTCCGCAACCACGTGATTACAGTTTTAAATTAAATAAGAAATTGAAATCATTGGCTCGTAAATCAGCCTTAACGTACAAAGCACAAGATAACAACATTGTGGTTTTAGAAGATTTTAGCTTTGATTCAATCAAAACTAAAAACTACATCAAATTGGTAAGCGATTTACAAGTAGCTGATCAAAAAACCCTCTTGGTGTTGCCAGTTGCAAATAACAATGTGTATTTATCTAGCAGAAATCTGAAGAAAGCAAAAGTGGTTACCGCCGCCGATTTAAACACTTACGATGTGTTAAATGCAGGCACACTCTTGTTAACTACAGAAACTGTTAAAAAATTGGAGGAGGCATTTGCCAAATAAGATGGAAATTTTAAAGAAACCAATTTTAACAGAAAAAGCAACCGGCTTAACCGAAAAGTTAAACCGTTATGCTTTCCAAGTTGATCCTAAAGCCAATAAATTACAAATTAAGGATGCAATCCAAAAGATGTATGGCGTAACTATTGAAGCAGTAAATACTTTGGTAGTTTCAGGAAAAGTTAAAAGTCGTGGCACCAAAGCTGGAGTAGTATCAGGTAGAACACCTAAATACAAAAAAGCTATTGTTACGCTTAAAGAAGGTGAAGTTATTGACTTTTATAGCAATATTTAATTAGATCATGGCAGTAAAAAGATTTAAACCGGTTACCCCGGGTACCCGCTTCAGAGTAGGTGCCGATTATTCGGATGTAACAACCAATGTACCAGAAAAGTCGTTGGTAGTTGCCATCAAAAAATCGGGTGGTAGAAACAATACCGGTAAAATGACTATGCGTTATCTCGGTGGGGGGCACAAAAAGGCTTACCGATTGATTGACTTTAAACGCGATAAACACGATATCCCCGCAACTGTTGCCACAATTGAGTACGATCCTAACCGTACGGCTCGTATTGCTTTGGTAAATTATGCCGATGGTGAAAAACGTTACATCATTGCTCCGAATGGTTTGCAAGTAGGTCAGGTATTGGTATCTGGCGCCACTGCTGCTCCGGAAGTAGGTAACGCCATCCCATTGAAAAATATACCATTGGGATCTATTATCCACAACATTGAGTTAAACCCAGGTCAAGGAGCATCTATTGCTCGTTCGGCTGGTACCTATGCTCAGTTATCAGCTCGTGATGGCAAATACGCCATCATCAAGTTGCCTTCTGGAGAAACCCGTATGATCTTGTCGACATGTATGGCTACAATTGGTAGCGTATCCAATGCCGAGAAATCAAACGAAGTATTAGGTAAAGCCGGAAGAAACCGTTGGTTAGGTCGTCGCCCAAGAGTAAGAGGTGTGGCTATGAACCCGGTAGATCACCCTATGGGTGGTGGTGAGGGCCGTTCATCAGGAGGTCACCCACGTTCACGTAAAGGTTTATTAGCCAAAGGCTACAAAACCCGAAATAAGAAAAAAGCATCAGATCGTTACATCATTGAAAGAAGGAAGAAATAATGGCTCGTTCAATTAAAAAAGGTCCGTACATCGATCATAACTTAGAAAGTAAAGTACTTTCTCAGAATGAAGGCAACAAGAAAACAGTGATCAAAACTTGGTCACGTCGTTCTATGATTTCTCCGGATTTCGTTGGTCATACGTTTGCCGTACACAACGGAAATAAATTTATCCCTGTGTATGTTACAGAAAATATGGTTGGTCATAAATTAGGCGAATTCGCCCCAACCCGTACATTTAGAGGTCACGCTGATAAGAAAAAATAAGCAATGGAAGCAGTAGCAAAATTAAATAATTGCCCTACCTCACCACGTAAAATGAGATTAGTAGTTGATCTTATTCGTGGCGAACGTGTAGAAAAAGCATTGTACATTTTAAAGTACACCAACAAAGAAGCAGCAATACGAGTTGAGAAACTATTATTATCTGCTATCAAAAATTGGGAAGCTAAAAATGAAGGCCAACGCCCCGAAGACAGTGAATTGTTTGTAAAAACAGTGATGGT
>CANGZX010000014.1 GCA_947458775.1 Sphingobacteriaceae bacterium
GTATAATTTACCCCCGTATTTAAATTAAAAAACTTTAAAAGGTTTTGAGAAAAACTGATAGGAACAGTATGCTGAAAGCCATTTCTCAGATTTTTTAGTGCACCCGATTTGAATAATAAATTTTCTTTGGTATCTAAGGTATTCGTTCCTCTTAAACTATAGCCTAAGTTTATACGCTGATACCATTTTTGATCGCCGGTTCTTGTTTTAGAATCGAATGGGCTAATGGTACTCATGTTTAAACTGAAGGTTGGCAACTCTAAAAACACCGTTTTTTGTTGCATATCTTGCCTATGGCTTAAACTTGATGTAAAGTTAAATAAGCCATTGCCAAAAGTTTTTCCATAACTGATATTGGAAGAGAGTGTATTTCGAGTTAATTGATCAAAATTATACGTACCACCGGCTGCGGTATTGGAAAAATAACTGGAAGTACCCGCATTAACCGAGGCAGTAAACGTAGTACCTGGATTAGCCTCTGGTCGCTGTGTATGACTCCACTGGATATTGAAATCTTTAAATGGTTTATAGCCAGGGGTTCCCTCAATACCAGTACGGGTAGATGAATAGCGTAAATTCAGATTGCCATCGAATTTATAACGTTTTTGATAACGAGCGGCCATACTTAAATCATAAGAACCTCGGCTATATAAACTGGCTCTTAAGGTCATATCCCAATATTCATTCAGGCCAATATAATAGCCAAAATCACGCATAAAGAAACCACGGGTTGCATCTTCACCAAAAGTTGGAAACAAAATTCCTGAAGATCTTCGATTTGCTTTTGGGAAAAAACCGAATGGTATACCCACCGGAATGGGAATATCTTCAATTTCGAGATAAGAAGGTCCGGTTACAATTTGTTTATCGGTTACAATTCCTCGAGTAATAAAAATACCAAAGTGAGGATGATCTAAATTACAGGTACTATAAATACCATTTTTAAAAAAACCTTCGTCGAATTGATTTTTTTTGAACTGCTTTGCCTGCAAATAACCCCCATCAACTTCAGAAAAAACACCGTAAGATTTCCCCTTTTTGGTATAAATATTAAACAATAGAGAATCCGTAGTAATGGGTTGATCGGCACCCTGTTTTAAGATTGGACGCCCTCTGTACCGATTGGCTTTTATATCAAATACTCCTTTGGCAAATACCGTACTATTTTTTTGATCTAAGCGGATGTAATCGGCATCTAACTCAAAATCGGTGTAATTAACCCGAGCGCTTCCATAGAGGTAAACAATACCATTTATTTTATCAAATCGAATAGAATCTTCTGCGGTATATTTAACAGCAGCATCTAATTTTGCCGATGTAGAATTTCTTTGTTTAATGGTATCTACCCTAACCGATGGGAATTTTGTTGTTGGTTTTTTTTGCGCAAAGAGACTACGCATTGCCCCTAAATAGAAACAATTGAATAGAATAAATAGAAAAAGACCTCTTTTTAATTTCAAATTAGCCGATGAATACTATTTTTGTAAATGTTCAACTCAAAAAATCGATCAAAATTAATGAAAATTATCCCATTCATCAGACCGATTTGTGCTTTCTTAACGGTTTTAATACTTATGCCATTGATTTCAAGTGGCAAATCTTCACTAATTACGCCCTATCGTATAAAAACAATTGTAATAGATGCGGGTCATGGTGGGAAAGATGGAACAACTCATGGAGCAATTTCTAAAGAAAAAGATGTAGCCTTAATGACCGCTTTACGACTAGGAAAAGTCATAGAAGAACAACTTAAAGACGTTAAAGTGGTATATACACGTACTACAGATGTTTTTGTTCCATTATATGAACGCATTGGTTTAGCAAATAGAGTAAAAGCCGATTTATTCATTTCTATACATTGCAATTCCATGCCGATTTATAAAAAATCTGTCATTACGGGTTACCATCGAAATAAAAAAGGCAAAAGAGTACCCACCTATACTACCGTTACCTCCCAAAGTACCAGTACTAGCGGGGTAGAAACATTCGTTTCTGGTTTTGGGCGAATGGACGAGCAAGACATTGCATTAAGAGAAAACGCGTCTATTTTGCTAGAAGAAGATTACAAAGACAATTATGAAGGATATGATCCAAAAGATCCAGAAAGTATCATCATGTTCTCTTTCTTAAAAAATAGTTTTAGAGAACAGAGCATTAAATTGGCTACTTTTATGCAAGATGAGTATGCCAAAACTGGTCGTATTGATCGGGGTGTCAAAGAAAAAAGCTTGGCCGTATTAGCTAGAGCCGGTATGCCTGCTGTATTAACCGAAATTGGCTTCATTTCTAACCCAGAGGAAGAGGCCTATATGAATTCTGAAACTGGACAACAAGAAATTGTGGATTGCTTATTTAAAGCCATTCAAACCTATAAAAGACAATTAGAAGTAGAATAATACGCTTAAAGCAACGATTTTGAAAATATCTAACGAAACAAAAGTAGGCATATTGGCCACAGTAGCCATTACTGTTTTAATATTGGGCTATAGCTTTTTAAAGGGCACTGATTTGTTTATGAGGGAAGATGAGTTATATGCCGTTTATCCAAATATCGATGGGCTTACCGAATCAAAACCTGTATTGGTTAATGGTTTTAAAATTGGACGAGTTTCTAAACTTACCTTGGCTCCAGATGGTAAAATTATTGCCGAATTTCAAATAAGCCCTGGCTATAACATTCCTAAAAACACCATTGCCCGTTTAGAAAGCACCGATTTATTAGGCGGAAAAGCTATTGTATTCGAATTGGGCAACAGTAAAGCCTATGCTGCCGATGGCGACACCTTAACTGCCTTTATTCAAGAAGGATTTATGGATCAGGTAAAACCTATTCAAAAGAAAGCCGATCAAATTGCTAGTCGTTTAGATTCTATTCTTGAATCGGTCAACAATACCTTAAATCCTAAATTTCAGAAAAACTTCGACCGCAGCTTTGCCAGCATTGCCAATACGCTCGAAAACTTAGAACGTACCTCTAAAAAAGTTGATGGCTTAATGGATTCTGAAACTGCCAAAATATCGGGCATTTTATCTAACCTGCAATCTATTTCAACTAATTTCAAAAACAACAATCAGAAAATAAGTGCCATTGTGGCCAATTTTGAGCAAATAAGCGACCAAACCGCCAAGGCCAATATCGGGCAAACACTTATAAACGCCAACCAAGCTGTTAAAGATTTACAACAAGTAATTTCTAAAATAAATGCCGGTGATGGCAGTATTGGCTTGTTAATAAACGATAAAAAATTATACGATAATTTAGCGCAATCTGCCGAAAATTTAGACAAGTTGATGGTTGATTTAAAAGCCAATCCGAAGCGCTATGTACACTTCTCTGTATTTGGTGGCGGTAAAAAATAAACGGAATTAAATGGAGAAAGTTTCTCCTTCTATGGCCAATTGAGTTTCCTTAAACACCGATTGAGCTTCTTCTAGTAGCGGTGTCAATTCTTTGTACCGAGCAGAAAAGTGTCCAATAAGCAAGCGCTTTACTCCAACTTTTTTAGCTAATGTTGCTGCTTGCAATGCGGTTGTATGATACGTCTCAATGGCCCTATCGAGCATATCGTGCAAAAATGTACTCTCGTGGTACAACAGCTCTACATCTTCTAGTTGCGATGCGTAAGAACCATCGCAAAGGGTATCCGAGCAATAAGCAAAACTTTTTATTGGCGGTGGTGGTAAGGTTAGCGAATCAGCGGGATATATCTTGCCTGAGGCATCTGTGTATGGGAAGCCTTTTTTAATTAAGGCTCTGTGCGCAACAGGAATATCCAAGGCAATCACCTTATCTTCTCTAAGTGTAGGCAATGTAGGTTTAGTAGTGAACTTGAATCCCGTACAGTGAATACGATGATTTAGGATTATTGTTTCTACTACCACATCCGAATTTTCTAAAATAACTGCAGGTGTATTACTATTTGTAGATTTAAAAATAAGTGGAAATCGCAAAAGGGTTGCCGAATACTTAAAATGTAGTTGAAGCAATTCATCCAGTTCGGGAGGGCCAAAAAGTGTCAAGGCTTTTGTTCTGCCCACTAAATGCATAGAAGATAATAAGCCCATGAGGCCTAAATAATGGTCGCCATGCAAATGACTGATAAAAATGGTATTTATTTTGGCAGCTTTTAATCCGAAGCGCAATAATTGCTGTTGAGTACCTTCACCACAATCAATGAGGTAGATTTTCTCGTTTATGTTGAGTAGCTGAGCGCTGGGATTTCTACCATGAATGGGTGTTGCAGAACTGCTTCCTAAAATGGTAAGCTCAAATTTCATGTTATAGCCTGTAATGCTTTTAGCTTATGCGCTCAATTGCGCTAAACAAGACTTAATATTTTCAACTATGCGGCCCGATACATCAGTTCCTTCATAGCGCTGAAAGGTATCGCCAGTAATTTGCTCAAATAACTCAATATAACGCTCGGAGATGGCACTAACCCATTCGGTACTCATGGTAGGTACATTTTGCCCTTCTTTACCCTGAAATCCATTTTCTATGAGCCACTTCCGAACAAATTCTTTTGAGAGTTGACGTTGAGGCTCGTTGCTTGCTTGGCGTTCGGCATAGCCATCGGCATAAAAATACCGCGACGAATCGGGTGTATGAATCTCATCAATTAAGGTAATTACTCCATCGGAATCTTTACCAAATTCGTATTTCGTATCTACTAAAATTAAACCTCGTTGGTTGGCCATTTCGGTACCGCGTTGGTACAGGGCTCGAGTATACTTTTCTAATTGGCCATAATCTGCTTCCGATACAATGCCTTGAGCTAAAATATCTTCCCGAGAAATATCTTCATCGTGCCCAACCGCTGCTTTGGTAGTTGGCGTGATAATGGGCTCAGGAAGCTTATCATTCTCTTTTAAGCCTTCGGGCAAGGCTACGCCACAAACGCTGCGTTTACCTGAGGCATATTCCCTCCAAGCATGGCCAGCTAAGTAGCCTCTAATAACCATTTCAACCTTAAATGGGCTACACATTTTACCAATAGTTACCATCGGGTCGGGACTAGCCACAACCCAATTGGGTAAAATATCTTCGGTAGCTTTTAAAAATTTAGAGGCAATTTGATTCAAAACCTGTCCTTTATAAGGAATGGCTTCGGGCAATACCACATCAAAGGCAGAAATACGATCGCTAACCACCATAACAAGCAAGTTGTTAGCAATGGTGTATACATCTCTAACCTTACCTTTATAAAAAGCGGTTTGCCCCGGAAATTGGAAATGGGTTTCTTTTATTGCTTGCATGCTTATTTCTGAATATCGCCGTAGGCTTCTAAAATGCGTCTAACTAATTTGTGGCGCACCACATCTTCTCCACTCAAATAAATAATATCGATACCCTTAATTTCGGGTAAAATGCGCAGTGCGGTGTGCAAACCGGATTGCTGAATTTTAGGTAAATCTATTTGGGTAACGTCGCCAGTAACAATAAATTTAGCGGTAGGCCCCATACGAGTTAAAAACATTTTCAACTGCATATCGGTAGCATTTTGCGCTTCATCTAAAATTACAAAACAATTATCGAGTGTACGACCACGCATAAAGGCCAATGGCGCAATTTCTATGGTTCTGTTTTCTAGATACAACTTTAGCTTTTCAGCCGGAATCATATCGTCTAACGCATCGTATAAAGGTCTTAAATATGGATCAATTTTCTCCTTTAAATCTCCAGGTAAAAAACCCAAATTTTCCCCTGCTTCTACAGCCGGACGGGTTAAAATAATGCGTTTGATTTCTTTGTTTTTGAGTGCTCTAACCGCTAGTGCTACAGCTGTGTAGGTTTTGCCGGTACCGGCTGGGCCAATGGCAAAAATTACATCGTTTGTGGCGATGCTCTCTACCATGCGACGCTGGTTGGCAGTTCGGGCTTTAACTACAATACCATTTGGGCCAAATACAATAGGTTCCGAACCATTTGTTTTCTCGGTTGATTTTTCGACATCGGCCGAATTTTCAGGAGACCCTAAAATATGAAGTATATCGTTGGTTGTGAGTGATTGGTATTGTTCAATGTGTTTTAAAATCTCGGAAAATTTAGCTTGAAAAAGATGTAATTCCGTTTCATCGCCCAATACCTTTACTTCGGTGCCTCTAGCCACAATTTTTAGTTTTGGAAACTGTTTTTTTAGGGCTTCAAAATTTTCGTTGTTTGCACCCCACACCAATATGGGGTTAACTTGCTCTAGGGTTTGGATAAATTCGTTCAAGTGAAAATGGTTGCTAATTGCTTTTAAAAATACGTTTTTTTATGCGATAAAAAATTGAATATTTGTATGCGGATTACCGCTAGCAAATATAACCACAAAAAGGAATCTTTTTTTAATGGCAATAATTACGTTAACTACCGATCTGGGATCAAAAGATTTTTACCAGGCAGCCCTAAAAGGTAGCATTGTAACGCTATTACCTACCGTTAATATTGTAGATATAACGCACGATATTTCTGCTTTTAACATACCTCATGCCGCTTTTGTACTTAAAAATGCCTTTCATTATTTTCCTCAAGAAACGGTTCACTTAATAGGAATTGATTCGGTATACCACGAGCGCACCCGCTACTTAGCCATGCGCTACAAGGGGCATTATTTTGTGGGTTCCGATAACGGTATTTTTTCACTTCTTTTCGATTCAGAGCCCGAGGAAATTGTAGAAATTAATATCATGCAAGATTTAAATTATCTGCATTTTCCACTTTCAGATATTTTCTCAAAAGCTGCTTGCCATTTGGCCAGTGGTGGTAAACTTTCGGATATTGGCCTACCAATGAGTCAATTAGAACAGCGGCTTACCTTACAACCTGTTATTAATGGAGATATAATACGAGGGGCTGTTATTTACATTGATTCGTTCCAAAATGTAATTACAAACATTACCAAAGATATTTTTACCCGCTACCAGAAAAAGCGAAATTTCAGTTTATATTTCCGTAGAAACGAATCTATAAATACCCTTAGTTGGCATTATAACGAAGTTCCGGAAGGAGAAAAATTGTGTTTATTTGGCATAAGTAACCACTTAGAAATTGCTATAAACAAAGGAAATGCAAGTGGTTTGCTAGGTCTTGGTTTAGGCGACATCGTAAGTATAGAATTCTTTAAATGATTACCCGAATCGTGATGCTGAACTTTCAGCCCGATAGGGTTGATGAATTTTTAGAAATTTTTAATCAAAATAAACAGGTATTGGCAAAAAGTGATGGCTGTATTCGTTTTGAGATTTTTAAGAGCACAGGTGATACCGATACGTATGTTACCATCAGTAATTGGCAAAGCGAAGAACATTTAGAACGCTACCGCCAATCGGATCTTTTCAAAGAAATTTGGTCGAAGGTTAAACCTCTTTTTAACAACAAAGCCCAGGCTTGGACTTTAAACACCCTGAATTGATATGAAACTTGTTAGGTATTTATTTATAGCCCTTTTACTAATTGCAAGCTCTTTTTGTGCAGTTTATTGGCAAAACGATATTCCTCTTTCTGATTTAAAAGCTACATATGCTCCTTCCCCATCTAAATTCGTTCAGGTAAACGATGTATTGGTGCATTACCGCGATGAAGGCAATCGAGCAGATAGCATGCCCATTGTTTTGATACACGGCACTGCAGCAAGCTTACATACCTGGGAGGCTTGGGCTAAAGAATTGAAACTTTCGCATCGGGTTATTCGTATGGATTTACCGGCTTACGGGCTTACCGGACCTAATGCATCAGGTGATTACTCTCCAGAATATTATGCACAATTTATGCACCACTTTTTAGAAAAATTAGGAGTGAAAAAGTGCATTATAGCAGGTAATTCACTCGGTGGAGCCATTGCTTGGCGGTATGCACTTCTGTACCCAACCGCCGTTTCAAAATTGGTATTGATAGATGCTGCGGGCTACCCCATGGAATCAAAATCGGTACCTGTGGCATTTCAATTAGCCGGGATGCCTGTATTAAAAAATCTTTTTCAATACGTTACCCCACGGTTTATTGTTCAAAACAGCATAGAAAATGTATATGCCGACAAAACAAAGGTTCAACCAGAATTAGTAGATCGGTACTTTAATTTAGCATTACGTGCTGGTAATCGACAAGCTTTTATTGAGCGCATGTCAACCTTTAAAACGCTATTAAACGATTCAACCTACCTACAAATAAAAACTATAAAAACACCAACTCTTATTCTATGGGGCGATAAAGATTTACTAATTCCGATTACAGTTGCCGAGAATTTTCACGCTGATTTACCCAACGACACACTCGTAGTGCTTAAAAACCTTGGCCACACCCCTATGGAAGAAGATCCTAAACAAACTTTAGAGGTGTTTAAAAGCTTTTTAATCAAAAAATAGCCTTGAGTTATTCAAGCACACCACCTAGCATATAGTGGCTTTTTTTGCCTATTTTTGGGCCTAAATTCCTGACACCAAAAATGGCCAAATCAACATTAAATAGCGGAAATACACAAGCCGAAGAACTTCCAAAAACCAAAATAACCAAAGAGAGTATTCGAAACATTTCGGAACTCCTTCGCTACCTAAAACCCTATAAGGTAAAGTTTGCGTTTGGCATGTTGTTCCTATTACTTTCTAGCTTAACAGGACTAGCCTTTCCATCTTTACTAGGTGCCATGATTGATGCTGCACAGGGCAAACAAAAATTGAGTTTTATACCAGCAAACATCAACACCATTGGTATTGTTTGCTTTTGCATCTTGTTTGTACAATCGTTTGTATCTTTTTTTAGAATCCGCTTATTTGTTGAAGTGGCCGAAAAAGCCTTGGCCGATATCCGTAGAGATACGTATTTCCGCTTGATTACACTGCCCATGAATTTCTTTGCTAACCGAAGAGTGGGCGAATTAAATAGCCGCATATCTTCTGATTTATCTCAAATTCAAGATACCTTAACCACTACCCTAGCCGAACTTTTTAGACAAATTGTGTTGCTTGTTGGAGGAATTAGCCTATTGGTTGTTGTATCGCCAAAACTAACACTACTCAATCTAACCATTCTACCCATTTTAGTTGTATCGGCCGTAATATTTGGCCGATTTATACGGAAAGTGTCTAGAGCGGCTCAAGATCAATTAGCCGAATCGAATACCGTGGTACAAGAAACCTTACAAGGCATTTCCAATGTAAAAGCTTTTGTAAACGAAGCCTATGAGGCAAATCGCTACGAA
>CANGZX010000015.1 GCA_947458775.1 Sphingobacteriaceae bacterium
ACTAAAACTTCAAGCCGATTTAGCTCCTGTTTGGGAAGAATGTAAAGCCTTTTTTGATAGCAAAACTTCGCTTACGGGTGCGGCATATTACCACGAAATTGTACGCATTGCCGAGCGGTATGGCTGGTTGTTTGGCAGCGAAATTGGCGGCCATATTATCGGAAAATTTCCGCACGAACGCTTAGAAAAAGAGGTGAAAGATCATTACATCCACCGCGATAACCACACCGATTTATTTGCTAAAGATGCATTGGGAAATGTTAGAAATTGGATATTAGAAATTCACTTAATAAACCCCAAAAGAGAGTTTGGGGGATTTTTTGAGCAGTTGTTAACGGTGTAATTTCACCAACTCTTCGTATAAACGGTGCGTAGGCAAGCCCACCACATTGGTATAAGAGCCTACTATTTTTTCAATGCCCACCAAACCTATCCATTCTTGAATGCCATAAGCGCCTGCCTTGTCCATAGGTTGTCCGGTAGCAATATAATGCTGTATTTGCTCGGGTGTGAGAGGCTTAAAATGCACTTCCGATTTTTCGTAAAAAGAATGCAATTGGTGGTCTTTTAACAAACAAACTCCGGTAATTACTTCATGTTTACGGCCAGATAATTGCGAAAGAATTTCAAAAGCATGAGCAGCATCATCGGGTTTGCCTAAAATTTGCCCATCAATTACTACCAAGGTATCTGCCGTAATAACCACTTCGCCCATTGTATCTTCATCAAAAGCTTTGGCTTTTTTTTCGGCGATATAAACCGCTACTTCCTCGGGGCTCAAATGCTCGGGGTAGCTTTCATCTACTTCTTTGAGTACCACCCTAAATTCGAGGCCTAAAAGCGCTAATAATTCTTGCCTTCGTGGCGATTTAGAGGCTAAAATAAGTGGAGGAAAATTCATGATTAGGCTTTTGCAGAAGGATCTTCATCGGCCCACAGGCCTTGTACTTTTAATACTTTTTCAATCACATCGCGAACGCAACCTTGGCCACCTTTTACAGGAGAAATATAGGCCGAAATGGCTTTAATCTCTTCGGCAGCATCTGCGGGGCAAGTAGGCAAACCTACGAGTTGCATTACCGGATAATCGGGCACATCATCGCCCATGTATAAAATCTGATCAGCCGATAAGTCGTAGGCTAACAAAAATTCTTCGAACTTTTCTGTTTTATGTTCTACGCCCAAATACACATCGCTAATGCCCAAGCTGGTTAAACGGCTTACAATACTTTGCGAACGACCGCCGGTAATAATGGCAATCTTAAAGCCTCTTTTTACGGCTAGTTGTAAGGCATAGCCATCTTTAATGCTAAATCGACGTAATTGCTCCCCACTTTCGGTTACCAATACGGTACCATCGGTAAGCACACCGTCAACATCAAAAACAAAAGCAGTTATTTGAGAAAGCTTGGCTAGCATGATTTATTGGTTATCACGCCATTCGTACACCCAAGCCGATTGAATTTGCTCTAAATGGCCTTCGTTACATTCTTCACGGGTGCCTGCAAATGCGGGTAAGCTGAGCACCCACTCTATCAATTCGGTAAAACGAATGCGGTAAATTTTAGACTCGGTAAATTCGTCGCCAAATTTCTCGTATAAGCCCATCGCAATGTCTTCGTAATCGTTCCAATGAATGGGTAGGGCGTATTTATCTTGTATCATAATTAGTGTCCTAAAAATTGGCTTTGATCGGGCAAGGTTACTTCAATATCGCCATCAATGGCTACGCATTGGCAACCCAAACGTGAAGTAATGTGTGGATTTACCGCACGATCAATAAAATCTTCTTCTTTATCAGATATTTCTTGCAAAGAATCCATGCCCTTATTCACATAAATGTGGCAGGTACTGCATCCGCATACGCCACCGCAATTGTGTTGTAGCTCAATACCGTGATCCATGCATACATCCAGTACCGATTCGCCTTTGGCAATATGCAGTTCTACGGGCTCTTTTCCGGCTTCCTCGAAATTAATTTTAATGTTAAAAATGCTCATTTCGGTGCAAAAATACTAAAATTAGCTTGGCAAATAAGGGGCAATTATAAATTGACTATGCTTTGACTTAGCAAACGGTAGATTTCCTGTAATTGTGGTTGTTCTTTCAAGAAATCAAGATGTTTTTGGAGTATTTTTTCATCCTTACGAATAGCCGGACCAGTTTGTACTTCGCTAGGTAAGGCTTGTTGTACTTTCGCTGCAGTTTCTGCTATGAGGGGCCGTAAATAATCGAATGAAATGCCTTTGCTTTCTAGCAATTGTTCAGCTATGGCGTATAAGTGGTTGCTAAAATTGCAAGCAAATACAGCGGCTATATGCAGCACCAAACGTTGCTCCGAAGTCATTTGTATAATTTTGGGCGATAGTTTATGTGCTAGCGCTTCAAGCTGCTTGGCTATTTCGGGCGAAGAGGCCTCAACTGCAATGGGTACTTGGCTAAAATCAACCGTTTTATCGAAAGAAAAAGTTTGCAAGGGGTATAAAACTCCGTAATTAGTACTTGCAGATTTCAGCACATCCATAGCTGTAGAACCCGAGGTATGCAAGACTATTTTATCGCCTAAATCTAATTGATCAACTAACCCAAGAATAGCATCATCTTTCACAGAGATGATGTATACATCGGCATTTTTTGTTAATTCGGCCAACTCACTTATGGCCTTGGCATGTACCTGCATCGCAAGGGTTTGCGCATGTTCCAGCGTAGGGCTATATACTTGTGCAACGGGTATGCCCGCATTATGCAGGGCTTTGCCAATTTGTGTAGCTACTTTACCACTTCCCAACAATACGATATTCATGCTTAAGCGGTTTTAAGTTCTTTACGTCTACGCAAAATAGCCAAGAAAAAGCCAATGGTCATGAGTATGGTACCACCCCATAAAAAATTAATATAAGGGAAAACGATGGCTTTTAATACAATCCATTTTTTCTCAGCTGGAGGGCGTTGTAGAACGGTTAATTCGAGGCTATTGTTTTGAGGTTTAATATTGGTAAAACGCAGTTTTAATCCCAAGTCTTCTATGGTTTTGCCAAAATCGTATACATTTCCATCTTTTATAACAAATACGGGATCAACCACTTGTGTTTTAGCTTTTGATAGTACTTCCAAGCTAAGTGCTACCGATACATCGCTTGAGTTTAATGGCATATTGTTTATATGAACACCTTTTTTAATTGCTTTTACCACAATTTTAGCGTCACGCACAGCAATGGTATCTCCTAACTTTACGGTATAAATGGTAGGTTTCCCAAAATCTTCCTCTTCGCTATGGCCTTCATGTGCTTCGTGTGTAGCTTCTTCTTTTAAAGGCACGCTGCTTACATGCGTATAAATATCTTTCCAGAGGTAATGGCGGGTATCTGGCGAAGCAATGATTTGACGCATTTTAACATTTTGCTGCGCATTGGGGTACAAATCGAAATTCTCGGTTATTTTAGCCGTTTTAGGGTCAATTACCTTATAGTTTACTCTGTACAAGGTATTTGGCCCACTTACCGAATCGCCCAAATACGTAACGGTATACTTGTCCATTTTTATGGGCTCATTTAAATATAAAATGATGTTTTCTCGTGGATTATTATCCTTAGCAAACTCTTGCCCAAAACCAATTCCAGAATTATTTACAGAAATAACTTTATTTGTAGCTGCTGCAACCATCGCTCCTATCAATAAAAATCCGAAGCCTATGTGTGCTAGGGCTGAACCCGCTAATTTCCACTTACCCAACACCGCATCGTATAAAATACCAGCATTACACACCACAGAAAATATGGAGCTAAACATGAGCAACATAAACATGGGGTTGGTATAAATACCGGCAATGTAGCCTGCAAAACCACTTAATAGGGCAGCAATAAGTGCTACTCGGCCCAACTGAACATAAAATGAACGGATATCTGTTTTCTTGTATTTAAGAAACTGACTAAACCCAGAAATGAATGCCACAACCAAGGCAAAAGGCAATTGCCACTTATTATAATGTGCAATTACTTGAGTTGGTGGGGCAATTTCTGTACCGAAAACCTTATTGAATACAGGGATAGATGTAGTTGCCAAAACTTGCAAGCAGGCTAAACCGAGCACTACAGCCCCAACAAATAACCAAAACTCACGTGAGTATGTTTCTTCTTCTTTTACAGAAAAAGGCATGTATTTCCAGCGCTTTATAACCAGTATAAAGACAATGAGTTTAAACACGCCTATATATACGAGCAATTGCCAGAACATACCTAAATCGGTAAATGAATGTACAGAGGTTTCGCCTAAAATACCGCTTCGTGTTAAAAAGGAAGCGTATAATACCAATACAAAACTTACGAGCGTAAGAAAAGTGGCAGTAAAATAGGCTTGTCCCGAATGTTTGTAGGCTAATAAAACGTGTACGCCAGCAATAAGTGTAATCCAAGGAATGAGGGATGCATTTTCTACCGGATCCCAAGCCCAAAAACCACCGAAATTGAGCGCTTCGTATGCCCAAAAGGACCCCATAATAATACCGGCTCCCAATACCATTACGGCAAATAATGCCCAAGGCAAGGCTACGCTAATCCACTCGGTATAACGTTTTTGCCACAAGCCTGCTAGGGCATAAGCAAAGGGAACAATCATAGAGGCAAAGCCTAAGAATAAAGTGGGTGGATGTATAACCATCCAATAGTTTTGAAGTAATGGGTTGAGGCCATTCCCATCGGCTACCATGCTTAAATAATCTGGACGGGCAAAAATAGGGGCCTGTACAGCATCTCTCAATAAAATGAAGGGTGAACTACCTACACGAATACCTAAAATTTCGACCCCTAACAACATAGAAGCCAAGAATGTTTGCGATAGCATGACCACCGCCATTACGGGAGGCTCCCAGGTTTTTGCTCTAAAAACTAAAACAAAACCTAAAACGGATTGCCAAAAAGTCCAGAGCCAAAAACTACCCTCTTGCCCTTCCCAGAAACAAGAAATAATGTAATAAACGGGCAAAGCTTTTGAAGAGTGCGCCCAAGCATAATGGTACTCAAAAAGATGATTGTAAATTATATAAAATAAACAGGTACCAATACCAATAATGGCCATTAAATTCACGAAATAGGCCGATCGAGCAATTTTTAACCACGAGCCATCGGGCTTATCTTTTATAGTTTCGAAATAATAACTGAGAGTAGCTAATAGAGCCGCAGCAAAAGATAATACAACAAAAAACTGACCTAATTTACCCGGCCAAAGGTGTTCGCCAATAAAAACAGTATCCATATTTTAGCTTTGTTGTGCAGTAGATTTTACTTCTACTTGATCTTTATTGTATTTTGAAGGACATTTCATCAAAATTTTAGATGCATGAAACTCCTCACCCACCATTTTTCCAGTTAAAACAATTTGCTCTGAACGTTCAAAATCTTGCGGTTTAGTACCCGTAAAAACAATTTTACATTCAGTGCCCTTGTTATCTTTTACATAAAATGAAAAATAATTGGCATCTTTTTTCGGATTATAAACCATATCCTTTGCCAAATCTAAACGACCAACCACGTGTAATTCGGCTGCGGAGTCTTTCGCGTCGTTAAAACTTCCATAGGTACTAGAATCGGCATAGGTAGAAATAATTACACCAATGGCTACGGCAATAATACCTATTAAAAGAATGGCACTTTTTTTCATACTAGCTGTATAATTAAGTCAAAATAGTGCTGCAAAAATAAGGATTATCCGAGGGAGAAAACGAATAATTATAGCTTTAATTCCTGAATTTTTACCCAAATTATACACAAAAAAAGGGAAGCCGTAACCGGCTTCCCTTTTTAGATGGAGTTGGCGGTATTTATGGCCAAACACCCATGTTTGAGTAAGATACCGCTATTTTATCAATAGCATTCACAAAGGCAGCTATACGTAGCGTTTTAATTTTCGGATTAGCCATTTTCACATCCCTAATCTCGTGGTAAGAACGTATCATGGTATCTTCTAAACCAGAATTTACCAATTCTAGCTCTGTAGCACCTTTAACAATAACGCTACGTTGTTCTGGGCTTAATTTTACACCAGTAGAAGCTTCCACCATATTTACAATGTTTTCGTTGGCCGTTTCTTCATAGCGTTTATCCATACGACCGAAAGCAACATGCGAAAGGTTTTTCAACCACTCGAAATAAGAAACGGTTACACCGCCTGCATTGCAATACATATCAGGGATAATAATACCACCTTGTTTTACAAACATTTCTTCGGCACCTGGGGTGGTGGGACCATTCGCTGCTTCGGCAATAATTTTTGCATGAATACGCACTACATTTTCTTCTGTAATTTGATTTTCTAATGCAGCAGGAACTAAAATATCACAAGGTTGCTCTAATCCTTCGAGCGATTTTTTAAATTCTTTTTGAGCTCCTTTAAATCCTAAAATAGATCCGCTAGCTTTGCGGTGGTTAAATACCTCATCAATATCTAAGCCTTTTTCATTGTAAATAGCGCCTTCAAATTCGCAAAGGCCAACAATAATGGCTCCAAACTCGGCTAAAAATTTAGCAGAATGGTAACCTACATTTCCTAAACCTTGTACAATTACCCGTTTTCCGGCTAATCCAGGGGTTAAACCCAAGGCTTTCATGTCTTCTGCAACGGATACACATTCGCGAACCGCAATGGCTACACCTCTACCGGTTGCCTCACGACGACCGGCAATACCATGTAAAGCAATTGGTTTACCAGTTACACAACCTAGGGCATCTAATTGGCCTGGGTTCATAGTTTGGTAGGTATCTGCAATCCAGCTCATTTCCCGTTCGCCAGATCCGTAATCGGGTGCAGGCACATCAATACCGGGGCCAATAAAATTTTTCTTAACCAATTCTACGGTATAGCGTCTGGTTATATTTTCTAATTCGGCAACCGTATAACTTTTCGGGTTGATTTTAATACCACCTTTTGCACCACCAAATGGAACATTTACAATGGCACATTTGTAGGTCATTAAAGCGGCTAAAGCCATTACTTCATCCTCGTTTACCATTTCGCTGTAACGAATACCACCTTTGGTTGGCGATTTATGATGAGAATGCTCTACACGCCATGCATCTATCACTTCTAACCCATCACCTTTTCTAATAGGAAAACGGAAACGGTACACACTGTTACATGATTTAATTTGATCTAATAAACCGGCAGGGTGATTAGTAAACTGTGCCGCATGATCAAAGAATTGGCATACATCTCCGAAAAAAGTTAGTTCTTCAGAGGCTGCTCCTGATTTTGTTGACATATTCTGTTTGTATTAATTGACTGATTAGTTCGATGCAAAGTTGAGTGAAAAAATATCAATCTTGCAAATAAAAAATTGTTAGTGTATGGCTTACACATTTGCTAAAAAATAGCAAAACAAAGCCAATTATCCTTTAGCGCCGTTTTTTTCTAGTTTACTTACTTTCTTATCTATAGAAAATAAAAAAACTAAAACGCCCGCTAAAATAACCGACATCACGCTGACTACCACATAAATCATACCCGAACTTCTTAAGCCATCGGCCATTTCAACAGACGACGATTGGGCCAAAACCGATAATGAGGTCGCAGAAAGCAGCGTTAATACACCTATTTTTTTCTTCATAGTTTCTAAAATTTATGCTGTAATAAACGGATTCGGTAGCGAATGTTACTTATCCAAACACCTAGCAAAATCCACCCGATAACGGCCGGATAAAATACCAAACGCATATTGCTATCCAAATCGTACGAGTTAAAACCTGGGTTACCTCCATTTCCCGGATGTAGGGAGTCGGTCATTCGTGGTAGGATAAATAACAATACAACCATAATAGGAAATGCAAAAATATTATAGATAGCAGAGATTTTAGCTCTTTTCTGCGATTCATCGATGGAACTCCGCAATACGATATAGGCTAAATACATTAGGGTAGATATGGCGGAACCATTTAATTTCGGATCGTTGGGCCAAGGGGCTCCCCAAGTAAAATTTGCCCAAATCATACCGGTACCTAGGCCTAAAAATCCAAATACAATACCGGTATTAACAGTTTCAACGGCCATAAAATCGTGCTTTTCATCGGCAGACGACAAGTACTTGATGCTATTAATTACCGAAAGAAGGTAAAGAAAAATCATGGTGAACCACATAGGCACGTGAAAATATAAGTTACGAATGGTTTCGTGCAAAATGGGTAATCTAGGGACCGCTACTAATAAGCCTGCTATAAAGGAATAAATCAGGAGTACAGCCGCTAAAATTTTCCACCAGTTTTTAGTCATATAGGGGGGATTAATCACGCCAAAGGTAAGGAAACAAAACCAAAGAGGATGCAATAACGAGTACATTCAAACTAAGCAAAATGACTATCTCGTCGTAACTCACAGACCTATCTAAACCATCCATGGCATTTTTAGAAAATTTAATAAGCAAAATGAGTAAAGGTATAATAACCGGAAAACTGAGTACGGCCATTAAACTGCCCGGGTTATTTGCTTTTGCTGCAATGCCCGAAATCAGGGTAAATACACTGGCAAAACTTATACTACCTAGCAGCACCGCCAAAAAATAAAACAAGAGGTCTTGAACCTGGTTTGAAAATACAACTTGATAGAAGAATAGTGCTATGGTAGACAACAGCAGCATGAGCAAGCAGTTATAAATAATTTTAGAAAGAATAATGGCTTGAGGTGATGCCAAGGTGTACAAATACAAGTGTCGGCCAGCCGGCTCTTGCACAAAACTTTTTACCAGGGCATTAATAGAGGCAAACAAAAGAATAATCCAAAACAATACGTTCCAGGTTGGACCTTGTATACCTCCTTTAAAAGATAAATAACACACAAAAATGGTTGAAACCACATACAATACTATGCCATTTAAGGCATACCGGGAACGCCATTCTAAGATGAGTTCTTTAGCTATAAGAGATTTCACTTGGTGTATCAAGCTCATGCCACAAAGATAATTTTAATTTGCCTAGCTACTAAAAGTAAAATGCGTAATTTCAATCATCATGTATAAGTCAACACTGCATAGCCCCATTGGCATCTTGCTCATTCAAGCAGATGAAGTGTCTGTTCGGAGTATTCAATTTGTAGAAAATGAAATAAGACAAGATCCGAGTGAATTAACCGAATGGGCTAAAATTGAGCTTTCGGCTTATTTTGAGGGTAAATTGAGCATATTTACATTCCCCAT